>DATMJR010000075.1:0-7048 GCA_035553775.1 Miltoncostaeaceae bacterium
CGCCACCACCAGCACGGCCAGCGCGACGTCGAGGGCGACGTCAGCCATCGTCGCGCCCGTCCGCGCCGCCCGCGACCTCCTCGCCGGCGATCAGGTAGGCGCACACGGCGCCGGCCAGCAGCGCCAGCAGCCAGGTGGCCGCGAGCAGCAGCGTCACGTGGGCCTCACGGGCCTGCAGGGCCATGCCGGCGGCGATCAGCCCCAGCCCCAGGTTGTCGGCCTTCGGCAGGGCGTGCAGACGGCTCAGCGCGTCGGGGAAGCGCAGCAGCCCCACGGTGCCCGCCACGACGAACAGGCAGCCGGCGGCGGCCAGCGCGAGTCCCACCACGTCGAGGACCTCACCCATGGGCGTCCCCGGTACGACGCCGGCGCAGGAAGGCCGCCGTCACCACGCTGGCCAGCAGGGCGAACACCAGCGCCACGTGCCGGAGCGCGTGGACGTCCATCGCCTCGGCCAGCACGATCAGGGCGGCCGTGCCGGTGGTGCCGAACAGCAGCGCCGCCTGCAGGCGGTCGGCCACGCCGGGACCCCGGGCCACCCGCCACATCCCGCCCGCCAGGGTCAGCAGGAGGACGGCGGCGAGAGCGAGGTTCGCCGCGGTCACGGGCGCCGCCGCGCGGCGGCGGACGGGCGGGACGGCTGTGCGCGACCCGGGCGCGTGCGCGCCCCGGCCGCCCTGTCGGCGATGCGGGGAACCGCGGCCTCCGGGTCGAGGGATGGGCATGACATCCGCCGAGGGGTGGTCCTACCCCCGCGGCGCGTCGCGTTCCCTGGGCTCCGCCACCCATTCACGACCGTGCACCCCCCGATGGTCCCGCCCTGGTGGCCGAGGCGCCCCGCTGAATGAGGCGCCGACTGCATGTTCCGCGCGGGTGGCACCGGGAACCCCACCTGCGTGGACGATGGAGCCGAGCGAGGAGGCCGGGATGACGGACCGATGGGGCACGGGATCGGTGCTGTGCGCGGTGGACGACACCGACGAGGCGCAGGTGGTGATCCGGGCCGCGTCGCGACTCGCCCGGCGCCTCGACCGCCCGGTCACGCTCATGCACGTCCGGCGCGACTGGCCGCCGCCCCGGAACCGGTTCGGCGTCGCCCCGTCGCCGGACCGCCGCGAGGCGATGCGGACCGCGGTGGCGGACGACACCGGGCGGATGCTCGAGCGCCTGGCCGCGGCCGCCGGACTGAGGGACGCCGGCCTGCGTGAGGCCGCCGGCGACGCCGCGGAGGAGATCCTCGCCGCCGCACGCGACGAGGACGCCGCCGCGGTGGTCGTCGGCTCCCGCGGGCGCGGTTCCCTGGCGGGCGCGCTGCTCGGGAGCGTGTCGGCCGACCTGCTCGCCGCCGGCGAGCGCCCGGTGGTGGTGGTGCCGGCCGCGGCCGGCGACGTGCACGCGTCGGCGGACGGGGTTCGCGAGGGCGTGGCGCCGGCGACGCTCGTGTGCGGGATCGACGGGTCCTCCGACGCGATCACGGCGGCGGCGGAGGCCGGACGGCTCGCCGCGGCGATGGGCGCGCGCCTGCTGCTCGCCCACGTCGTCCCCGAGAGCGGCCGCGGCGAGCTGGCGCGTTCGGTGGCGGGCGACGCCTTCGACCGCCTCGAGGAGGGGCGGCGGCGCGCGGGAGGCCAGATCCTGCACGACACGGCCGAGGCGGCCGGGGTCCGCGGCCGTGCGGAGTTCCGGGTGATCAGCGGGGGCACCGTGGAGGCGCTCGCCCGGCTCGCCCGCCAGGAGCACGCCGAGCTGGTGGTGCTGGGCGGTCGCCGCCGGGGCCGGCTCGACCGGGTGCGCCAGGGCGACAGCGCCCTGGCGTTGATCGGGGAGTCGCCGAGCCCGGTGATGGTGATCCCGGGAGCCGACGGCACGGGGGGTGGACGGTGACGACCGGGACCCTGCACGACCTGAGCCGTCCCATCCACGACGACATGGAGGTCCACCCGGGCGACCCCGGCGTGGCCGTCGCGCGGGTCCGCGCCATCGGGGAGGGCGACCCGGCCAACGTGAGCGAGCTGCGCTGCGGCGTGCACACGGGCACGCACGTCGACGCGCCCGTGCACTTCCTGGACGGGGCCGAGGGGGTGGAGACGCTGCCGCTCGACGCCCTGATGGGACCCGCGGAGGTGGTCGACGCGCGGTCGGTGCAGGAGGTCCTCGGCGCCCCCGCGCTGCACGGGCTGCTGCCCGACGCCGGCGCGGACCGGGTGCTCATCGCCACCGGCGGCGGGGTGGGGCTCGACGCGGAGGCGGCGCGGCTGCTGGTGAGCCGCGGCGTGCGCCTGGTCGGCATCGACGGCCTGTCGATCGGCGGTCCCGAGGCGCACGAGGTGCTGCTGGGGGCGGGCGTCGTGGTGCTGGAGGGCCTGCGGCTGGACGGGGTCCCGCCGGGGCGGCACCGGCTCACCTGCCTGCCGCTGCTCATCCCCGGCGCCGACGGCGCGCCGGCGCGGGCCGTGCTCGAGATCGGGGCCTCATGAGCGCCCTCGGGGGACGGCGGGCCCTGGTGACCGGCGCGACCACGGGGATCGGCCGCGCGACCGTGCAGGTCCTGGCGGCGCGCGGCGCCGCCGTGGCCGTCAACCATCACGACGACGAGGAGGGCGCCCGGGAGCTGGTGGCGCAGCTCACCGACGGCGGGGCCAGGGCGGTCGACGTCCTCGCCGACGTGTCCGACGAGGACGCGGTCGCCGAGATGGTGGAGCGCGTGGCCGCGGACCTCGGCGGCCCGGTGGACCTGCTGGTCAACAACGCTGGGGTGCAGACCGAGACGCCGCTCGTCGACCTGCCGCTCCGGGACTGGCAGATGGTGCTGTCGGTCAACCTCACCGGACCGTTCCTGTGCACGCGGGCGGTGGCCCGGGCGCTGATCGCCGCCGGGCGGCCGGGGGTGGTGGTGAACGTCTCGAGCGTGCACGAGGAGCTGGCGTGGCCGGGGGCGGCCCACTACTGCTCCGCGAAGGGGGGCCTGCGGATGCTGACCCGGACCGCGGCGCGGGAGCTCGCGCCCCACGGCATCCGCGTGGTGTCGATCGCCCCGGGAGCGATACTCACCGAACGCAACGCCGAGGTGGCCGACGACCGGGAGCTGGTCGCTGCGATCCCCGCCGGCCGGATCGGCGGGGAGGACGAGATGGCCGATGCGATCGCGTGGCTGGCGTCGGAGGAGGCGGCCTACATGGTCGGCCGCTCACTGGTGCTGGACGGCGGCATGACCCTGGGGACCCGGTGAGCGGCGGCGACGGGCATGGCGACGACGGGCGGCAGGGGGCGCGCCTGCCGCACGGGGCCGCGATGAGCGCGCCCGCGCCGGGGACGTGGTCGACCGGGGGCGCGTTCCCGCCCATCGAGGACTACGCCATGCTGGCCGACGGCGAGACGCTCGCGCTGGTGAGCGGCGCCGGCGGGGTCGAGTGGCTCTGCGCCCCCCGCATGGACTCGCCGAGCATGTTCGGGGCGATCCTCGACCGCGACGCGGGCCAGATGCGGCTCGGCCCCCACGACGTCCGGGTGCCCTCGGCCCGCCGCTACGTCCCGGGGACGCTGGTCGTGGAGACGACCTGGGTGACGCCGACCGGCTGGCTCGTCATCGAGGACGCGCTGCTGGTGGGCTCCTGGGAGGCGGCCGAGGCCGGCGAGGTGCCGCCGTACCGGCGCGTCCCCCGCGACCACCGCGCCGAGCACGTCCTGGTGCGGATCGCGCGGTGCGTGCACGGCAGCGTGGCCGTCACCCTGGAGTGCGACGCGGCACCGGGGTACGGCCTGCGCCGCCCGGAGTGGACGCGCACCGGGCCCGGCCGGGCGGAGACGACCGCCGGCTGCGACCCGACGCTGGTGCTGACCAGCGACCTGCGGCTGGGGCTGGAGGGGCAGACCGTGCGCGCCCGCACGCGGTTGTCGGAGGGCGAGGCGTGCTTCGTCGCGCTCTCCTGGGCCGGGGCCGCGCCGCCCGCCGCCCTGGGCGACGCCGAGCGGCGGCTGGACGGCACGCGCCGGTTCTGGCGCGAGTGGCTGGGCGGCGGGGTGTTCCCGGACCACCCGTGGCGGGCGCACCTGGAGCGCAGCGCGCTGACCCTGAAGGGCCTCATCTACGCGCCCACGGGGGCCATGGTCGCGGCGGCCACCACCTCGCTCCCCGAGACGCCGGGAGGCGAGCGCAACTGGGACTACCGGTACACATGGATCCGGGACGCCACGTTCGCCCTCTGGGGGCTCTACACCCTGGGCCTGGACGACGAGGCCGACGACTTCTTCGAGTGGGTCGTCGACGTCGCCGGCGCGGAGACCGACCCGCTGCACATCATGTACGGCATCGACGGCGAGCGGGAACTGCCCGAGCGGACCCTGGACCACCTGGAGGGCTACCGCGGGGCCCGGCCGGTGCGGGTCGGCAACGGCGCCTACCGCCAGATGCAGCACGACGTGTGGGGGATGCTGCTCGACTCGGTGTGGCTGCACATGGCCGACGCCGAGCACCTGCCGGACCGCCTGTGGCCGCTGGTGGAGGAGCAGGTGGGTCAGGCGCTCGAGAGCTGGCGCGAGAAGGACCACGGCATCTGGGAGGTCCGGGGCGCCCCCCGCCACTTCGTCTCGTCCAAGGTGCTGTGCTGGGTCGCCCTCGACCGCGGCGCGCGCCTGGCCGACAAGCGCCGAGAGACGGAGATCGCCGCCCGCTGGCGCGAGGCCGCGGACGAGATCCACGCGGACGTGTGCGCCAACGGCATGGACGACCGGGGTGTGCTCCTGCAGCACTACGACAGCGACGCGCTGGACGCCTCGGCCCTCCTCGCCGTGCTGATGCGCTTCCTGCGCCCGGACGACCCGCGCGCCCGGACGACCGTGCTGGCGATCGCGGACGAGCTCTCCGAGGACGGCCACGTCCTGCGCTACCGCGTGGACGAGACCGACGACGGCATGGAGGGCGAGGAGGGCGCGTTCGTGATCTGCTCGTTCTGGCTCGTCTCGGCGCTGGCCGAGATCGGGGAGCTCGAGCGGGCCCGCACCCTGTGCGCCCGGCTGCTGTCGGAGGCGGGGCCGCTCGGCCTGTTCGCCGAGCAGATCGACCCCTACTCGCGGCACCACCTCGGCAACTACCCGCAGGCCTTCTCGCACCTCGCGCTCATCAACGCGGTCGTGCACGTGATCCGCCTGGAGCAGGACCTCGGCCGCACGGGACGCTTCGAGCGGGCCGGACGTTCGCGCCGCGAGCCGCCGGACGACGTGTAGAGGCATCCCCCAGGCGGGATGATGGGAGCATGCCCGGCTCCCCCGACCGCCGCTCGCGCGTCCCCTGGGCGGCCCTCGGGGTGCTGGCCGCGGTCGCCGGCGCCGCCCTCGCGGGTTTCCTGGTGGGGGCCACGCGGGCGGAGGCGCCGCGCACCCGACGCGTGGTGCGCACCGCCGGGGACTCCTGGGCGGCGCTGGAATCGGCCTACGAGGCGCTGCGCGACCGGGTGCTCGAGGTCGCGCCGCTGCCGCTGGGGTTGGCGCTGGCCGTCTCGCTGGTGAACGGCGCGTTCGTCGCCGCGGCGTGGCGGCGCGTCATCCGAGCCGCCTACCCGGAGTCGCGGTTGCGCTGGCGCACCGCCTTCGGGGCCCACTACGCCGGCGTGGGGGTGAACGCCCTGCTGCCGGCGCGCGCGGGGGACGTCGTGCGGCTGTTCGTGATGCACCGCCGTGTCGAGGGGGCCAGCTACCCGACGCTCGGCGCCACCATGGCCGTCGAGGCGGTCTTCAACGCCGCGGTCGGGCTGGCGCTGCTGCTGTGGGCCTGGCAGGCCGGCTACCTGCCGGCCGCACCCACCATCCCGACCCTGCCGCTGTTCGAGCTGAGCCTGTACGCGGCCCACCCGTGGATCCTCGCCGTGATCGCGGCCGTGCTGCTGCTGGCCCTGTTCGTCGCGGCCGAGCGGATCCGCGCCTTCTGGCGCCGGGTGGGGCAGGGGCTCGTGGTGCTGACCCAGCCCCGCGCCTACCTCCTGGGCGTCCTGCCCCTGCAGGCGGCCGGCTTCGCGTGCCGCACCGGGTCCGCATACCTGTTCCTGATGGCGTTCGGCGTGGAGGCCTCCCTGCGCAACGCGCTGCTCGTGCAGGTGGCCGGAGGCCTGGCCAGCCTGGTGCCCGCCACCCCCGGAGGCCTCGGCCCCCGCCAGGCGCTGCTGGTGGTGCTGCTCGCGGGCGAGGGATCGCGCGGCGATGTGCTCGCCTTCGGCCTCGGCATGGAGCTCGCGCTCACGGCGATGCACGCCCTGGTGGGCATCGCCTGCCTGTGGGCGCTCACCGGCCGGCGCGGACTGCGGGGGGCCGTCCGCAGCGCCCGCCGCGACCGCGCGCAGGCGACGGGCCCGGTCGCGGAACCGCCCGGAGGGGCCGAGGGCCCCTAGCGGGGCGTGCCCGTCAGGGCTGCACCAGGCCGCGCCGGATGGCGTAGCGGGTCAGCTCCACCCGGTCGCGCATGCCCAGCTTCTCGAGGATGTTGGCCCGATGGCGCTCCACCGTCTTGACGCTGATGAACAGCAGCTCCGCGATCTCCTTGGATGTGCGCGCCTCGGCGATGAGGGTGAGCACCTGCTGCTCGCGCGGGCTCAGCGGCTCCGGCGGGCCGTCCTCGCCGCGGCGGGCGCGGTCGAGGTAGTCGCGGATAAGCGCGGCGGCGGCGGCGGGGTACAGGAAGGGCTCCCCCCGCACGGCCGCACGACATGCCTCCACCAGGTCGCGGTCCGCGGCCGTCTTCAGCACATAGCCGCTCGCACCCGCCTTCAGCGACTCGAAGAAGTACTGCTCGTCGTCGTGCATGGAGAGCATCAGCACCTTCAGCTCGGGGCGGCGCTGGGTGATCTCGCGGGCCGCCTGCAGGCCGTTGAGCGTGGGCATGGCGACGTCCAGCACGGCCAGGTCGGCCTCGGTGCGCATCGCGAGGTTGACCGCGGTCACGCCGTCCTCGGCCTCCGCCACCACGCGCAGGTCGGGCTCGGCCTCGAGCACCATCCTGATGCCATGGCGCACCAGCGCGTGGTCGTCGGCGAGCAGGATGCGGATCACGTGGGGGCTC
>DATMJR010000076.1:0-3909 GCA_035553775.1 Miltoncostaeaceae bacterium
CCGTCACGGCCACCGCGACCGCCCCCCGCACCGCGGCGCCGCCGGCCACCACGGCGCGCCCGGCCACCACCGCCCGGCCCCCGGCGCCCGAGCCGCTGCCGGGGCTGCCGGAGGAGACGGCGGGCTTCGAGCGCTGGGTCCGCATCAACGCCCGGCCCATCCCGGCCGACGCGGCGGCACCGCACGGCGAGGTCAAGAACGTCTACGTCAACCGGTCCCGCGCGGCCGTGGCGGACCGCACCCCCGACCGGCCCCACCCGGACGGCACGGTGGTCGTCAAGACGGGCAGCCGGGACGGCGACGACGCGGCGATCGTGGCGGTCATGAGCAAGCGCCGCGGTGCCGACCCGCAGCACGGCGACTGGGTCTTCGTGGAGTACGCGCGGGAGTCGTCCGGCGCGCGCTACGAGGTGCTCGCCAGCGACTCCGTGTGCTGGGGCTGCCACGTCGGCGCCGAGGCGACGGACTGGCGGTTCGTGCAGCGCTGAGGCCGGGTCACCCCGCCAGGGCGCCGGCGTACACCTGCCACGCCAGCGCCGACTTCGCCGTGAGCGACAGCAGGATGTACACGAGTTCGCCGAACCGGTAGTCCCGCCACGGGCCGGTGCGCCGGTACTGCAGCACGAAGTTGACCGCGAAGCAGTTGAACAGCACGAAGAGCGACACGAAGATCCCGTAGACGAAGCCCGGGACGTCGCCCGTGCGCTCGGCGCCGACCAGCGCGATGGTGATGGCGATCCAGGGCACGATCCCCGCGACGCAGCCGAACACGTAGGGGAGCCAGTCGGTGCGGCCGGGGTCGGTGTCGCGCTCCGCGATCCAGCCGAACAGGATCATCGCCGCGTTCGCGCCGAAGATCGCCACCAGCGCGTAGACGTTGACGATCCCCGTCAGCAGGGCGATCAGCACGATCATCACCGACGCGCTCACCGAGTACTCGGCCCAGCGCGCCACGTTGATGCGGCGGTCGAGGTTGGCCTCGTACCAGCCGTTGATCCGGGGCGCGGCCACCAGCAGGTGGTCGGCGGCGGCGAGCAGCAGGAACAGCGCCACCGCCGGCGCGAACGCGATGTCGAAGAGCTCCTCGCGGGTGAACGCGTCGGTGCCCGGCGGCCCGTTCTGGAAGTCGCCCACCACGGTGACGGCGAATCCGTTGGCGAGCACCAGCACCAGCGCCGCCTGGGCGATGTGCACCAGGGCGACGCCGATGTTCGCGATCCGCAGGCGGCCGGGCGTCCAGCGCGAGGTCGCCGGCACCTGCCGGATCCGGGGGGCGGCGGAGCTGCTCATGCGCGCCGGGTTGACGCGCCGCGCCCGGCAGAAACCGGCATCCGCCGCGACGGCGCCCCGTCCGCCCCTACGACCGGCCGCCGATGCCGGTCGCGATCCAGTCCAGCAGCCACGACGGGTTCCGGGACTGGGTCCACACCTCCCCCGGTCCCGTGAACTCGAAGACCAGCCCCTCCCCCGACTTCAGCGACTGCATCGTGGACGCCACGCGCCGCAGCGTCGACTGCACGCCCTCGTCGTAGGCCACCATGTGCCCGGAGTCCACGACGACCGACTCGCCCGGCGCCAGCCGCAGGCGGTCGAGTGCGCCGTAGCACGACAGCAGCACCGTGCCGGCCCCGGCGGCCCGGATCAGGAAGCCGCCCTCACCGCCGAACAGGTTCCGGAACCCGCCCCACTTCGCGTCGATCTCCACGCCCGCCTCGGAGGCGAGGTACGAGCCGCGCTGGATGAAGAGCGCGCCGCCGGAGACCTCCCGCTCCACGACGTCGCCGGGCAGGTTCGCCGCCACATCCACCCATCCGCCCGCGTCGGGGGCCGTGAACGTGGTGATGAACAGCGACTCGCCGCCCAGCACCCCGCGCCGCAGGGAGCGCATCAGGCCGCCCTCCATGCGGGCCTCGACGGCGACGCCGGCGGATGTCGCCATCATCGCCCCGCTCTCGGCGCGGAGCGTCTCGCGCGGGGCGAGCGTGCAGCGGGCGACCGCGAAGCTGGGCGCGTGGCGCGTCTGGATCTGCATGGGGGACTCCTGTCGGGGGTGACCTTCGGCGGGACGAGCGCGGGGGTGCGATGTTTCGCCACAGGGCCAACGAGCGGTCGCCGGGCCTGCGGCATGCTCGCCCTGCGGTCGGGGTGGAGTGCACTGCCTACCTGGTCATCCTCGCACCGTGGGTACGCCGGTCTGGCGTGCGGGCCGGGGCTCGTCCCCTCCCCGGTCCGCCGCCACGCCGCGCGGCGCCCGCCGCGCCGTCATCCCCTGCGCGTCCGCGCCGCGGCGTCCACCAGCGCGGCGATCACGCGCGAGGAGGGGTCCGCCTCCGGATGCCACTGCACCCCGAGGAGCCACGCGCGCTCCTCCCCGGACTCCACCGTCTCCACCACGCCGTCGTCGGCGAACCCGGAGGCGACCAGGCCGTCCCCGACGTCGCGGATGCCCTGGTGGTGGTGCGACAGGACCCGGTGCCGCTCCTCGCCGGCCGCGGCCGCGGCGCGCGAGCCGGGGGTCAGCAGCACCTCGTGGTCGTTGCCGTCGAAGCGGCCCACCGCGCGGCGGTGCTCGTCGCTGCCGTGCGTCTCGGGCAGGTGCTGCCACAGCGTCCCGCCGTGGGCGATGTTGATCACCTGGGCGCCGCGGCAGATGCCGAGCACGGGGGTGCCGCGCGCGTGGGCGCGCCGCACCAGCGCGATCTCCACCGCGTCGCGCGCGGGCTGCGGCGGCTCGGCGCTGGGGTGCGGCCGCTCGCCGTAGCGCGCGGCCGCGACGTCGGCGCCGCCCACCAGCAGCAGCCCGTCGACCAGGTCGAGGGCCTCGTCGGGCGCGTCGGCGAGGGCGGGGTCGGGCGGGATCAGGACCGCCATGCCCCCCGCCGTGCGGATCGCCTGGAGGTACATGTCGGCCACCAGGGCCGCGGGCATGTCCCACACCGCCCAGCGCGCGCGCTCCAGCGCCGCGCAGACGCCGATCACCGGCCTACGGCTCATCCGACCCTCCAGCCCATGTCGGTCACCCGGCCGTGCACGACCATGTACCGCGCCCCGCGTGGTCCCATCACCACCGACACCCGCTCCCCCTCGGTCAGCGCCAGCTCGGCGGGCAGGCGGCGGGCGGGCACCTGCCGCACGCGTCCCGCGCGGTCGCGCAGGCTCAGCACGTGCCGACCGCCGAAGAACCGCCAGTCCAGGCGCGGCCGCCCGACCAGGTCGGCGCCCACGACCGCCTCGAACTCCTGCCCGCAGGCCGGGCAGCGGACGCCCACGGCCCGCCCGTCCTGGTCGGGGACGCCGGAGAGCGTCGCGCAGGCCGGGCAGGGCAGCTCCCGCACGGCCGGGCCGGTGCGCCGCGCCGCGGCCTCCCGCCGGTCGCGGTCGTAGCGGGCGCGGGCGCGGGGATCGCCGAGCACCTGCCACGCCGCGTTGACGCGCTTGGCCATGTCGTCGGCGCGCGCCCGCTGCCCCGCATCGCGGAAGCGGTCCGGGTGGAACGCGAGCAGCGAGAAGCGCCAGGCGGCGTGGAGGTCCTCCGCCGAGGCGTCCGGGGCGACGCCGAGGGTCGCGTAGTGGTCGGTCTCCATGCGGCGCCCCAGCCTAGGGTGGCGGCCGCCCGGGCGCCCCGGCGCACCGCGCTCACGGCCCGAGCGTGACCGGGGCCGTCAGCGCGGGCGCCGCGCGCGCGGGGGTGCGCACCCGCAGCACGTAGCGCTCGCCGTGCCTCAGACGGTCGGCGGCGAGGCGGGGCAGCGTCGTGGACGACGTCCCCGCGGGCAGGTCGAGGAGCACCGAGGCGACCGGGCGCCGCTCCAGTGCCGCCTCCGGCCCCCCGCGCGGCGGGAGCCGCAGCACGTCGACGCCGACCCGCGACGGCGCCGCAAGGGTCACGTCGAGCGCCAGCCCCTGGGG
>DATMJR010000077.1:0-2637 GCA_035553775.1 Miltoncostaeaceae bacterium
CCCTGGGAGGATCCTGTCCTGCGGCAGGCGCTGCGGTGGCGCCGGTGATGATCATCAACAGGGCCGTCCCTGCTGCGGCCAGACGCGCGGTCCTCATGATCGTTCCTCCCCGTCCCCGCCGGGACCCGGTGCCTGACGTCGCTCGGACACCGGCGGGTGCGCGGAGGATGCGACCGCGTCCCCATCCGGTCAAGGTGAGAGGCGGTGGTCCGGTGCGTACCATCCGAGCGCACCATGACCGTATCGGACCCGGGCACCGTGACCTTCCTGTTCACCGACGTCGAGGGATCGAGCCGGCTCGTGGAGCGGCTCGCCTCCGCGTGGCCGCCGGTGCTCGAGCGTCACCATGCGCTCGTCGGCGCCGCGGTGGAGGCGCACGGCGGGCGGGTGGTCAACACCGAGGGTGACGGGACGTTCGCGGTCTTCGCCGAGGCGCCCGCCGCGGTCGCCGCGGCCGCGGCGGCCCAGCGCGCGCTCGCCGCCGAGCCCTGGCCCGCCCCGCTGCGGGTGCGCATGGGACTGCACACCGGCGAGGGGGTGCGCGGGGGGCGCGACTACGTGGGCCCGGACGTCCATCGCGCCGCCCGCGTCGCCGAGGCCGGCCACGGCGGTCAGGTGCTCGTGTCGGCGGCGACCCGCGCCCGGGTCGACGGCCACCTCCCCGAGGGACTGCTGTTCGAGGACCTCGGGGAGCACGGCCTGCGGGGGCTGGGGACCACGGAGCGCCTCGCCCAGCTGGTGATCCCCGGGTCGCCCACCGAGTTCCCCGCGCTGCGCACCGTCCGCGCCCGGCCGGGCGTGCTGCCCGCCCAGCCCACCGCGCTGATGGGGCGCGACCGCGAGGTGCACGAGGTGGGGACGCTCCTCGACCGGGCCCGCCTGGTGACCGTGACCGGCCCGGGCGGCACCGGCAAGACCCGCCTCGCCCTCGCCGTCGCCGAGGCCGCGTCGGTGCGGTCGCGCGACGGCGCCGCCTTCGTCGCGCTGGCGCCCATCCAGGACGCCGCACTCGTGCCGGGGACCGTGGCCGAGGCCCTCGGGCTGCGCGTGCCGGCCAACGCGCCGGTGCTCGACACCCTGGTGGCGCACCTCGCGCCGCAGCACGTCCTGCTGGTGCTCGACAACATGGAGCAGATCGTGGAGGCCGCGCCGGCGGTGCAGCGCATCGTCGCCGCCGGGCCGGGGGTGCGGGTGCTCGTGACCAGCCGGGCGCCCCTGCGCCTGACGGGGGAGCAGGAGTACCCCCTCGACACCCTCGAGCCTCCCGCGCCCGGCTGGGACGCGGACCCGGTCGCCCTGGCCGGCAACCCGGCGGTGGCCCTGTTCACGGCGCGGGCCCGCCAGGTGGACCCGGCCTTCCGGCTCGACGCGTCCACGGCCGCCGCGGTCGCGGGGATCTGCCGCGCGGTCGACGGCCTGCCCCTCGCGCTCGAGCTGGCCGCGAGCCGCCTGCGCCTGCTGTCGCCGGCGTCCGTCCTGGCGCGGCTGCAGCGATGCCTGGGGTTCCTCACCGGGGGCGACCGCGACCGCCCCGGGCGGCAGCAGACCCTGCGGGCCACCATCGACTGGAGCCACGACCTGCTCGACGAGGACGGGCGCGTGCTGTTCCGGCGGCTCGGGGTGTTCGCGGGCACCGCCGACCTGGAGGCGCTGGAGGAGGTGTGCGCCCCCGGGCTCGGGGCGGACCTGCTGGACGTGCTCGGCGGGCTGGTGGAGCAGAGCCTGGTGCGGCGCGCCGACGACCCGGCGCGCGACCGCGTTCGCATGCTGCAGGTGATCCGCGAGTACGCGCTGGAGCGCCTCCGGGACGCCGGGGAGCACGATGCCGTCGCCGCCCGGCACGCGCGGTGGTGCCGCGACCTGGCGGCCGAGGCGGGAGCGCGGCTCACCACCGGCGACCAGGACCTGTGGCTCGCGCGGCTCGACCGGGAGCACGACAACATGCGGGCGGCGCTGCGCTGGTGCGCGTCGGGCGGCGACGTGCTGCTCGGCCTCGAGATCGCCGCCGGGCTCTGGCGCTACTGGCAGCTGCACGACCACATGCACGAGGGGCGCGGGCACCTGGAGGCGCTGCTGGCGCTGCCGGCCCCGGAGGAGGCGGCGGCGGCGCGCGCGCACGCGCTCGCGGCGCTCGCGAGCGTCGTGTACTGGCAGGGCGACTACGACCGCGCGGCGGACCTCTACGGGGAGGTCGAGACGGCCGCGGAGAGCCTGGGCGAGGACCCCGCGGCCGTGCAGGCGCGCTACGGCCAGGCATGGACGTACGCCGCGCGCCGCATGTGGCCCGAGGCGCTCGCGCAGATCGACCGCGTGGCGGCCGAGTTCGCGGCGCGCGGGGACGAGGTCGGCGTCGCGCACGCCCGCGGCCTGGAGGGGATGGTGGCCCACCGAAGCGGCGACGTCGACCGCGGCCTCCGCGCGATGCGGGAGGCGCTGGCGATGCTGGAGCGGCACGACGAGCCCTGGTGGACGGCGAACGCGCACCACGGGCTCGGCAAACTGCTGGTGGAGCAGGGCCTCTGCCGCGCCCGTGAACACGACGGCCGGGGCGGGGGCGCCGAGATCGGCGGCGAACTGCGACAGCGTGTCCAGCGTGAACCGGACGCCGGACATGTCCCCCATGGCGACGTAGAGCCG
>DATMJR010000078.1:0-2079 GCA_035553775.1 Miltoncostaeaceae bacterium
CCCGTGAACCCGGCGCTCATCACGTCCGAGGTCGTCAAGCTGGTGGCGCGGCGCGGGTTGTTCCTCACCGCGCTGGCCCTTCCGGTGGCCGTCGTCGTCGTCGTGGTCGTCGTGGGCCTGCTGGTGCGCGCCTATGACCCCGACTCCTACGAGGGCGGGCGCACCATCGCCGAGGCGGCCACCGGCCTCAACATCTTCGTGCTCATCGTGATGGCGGCCCTGCTCGGGGCCACGGCGGGCGCGTGGGACGTGCAGAACGGCACCTTCCGCTACCTCGCGATGACGGGCACGCCGCGCGCCGCACTGGTGCTCGCCCGGGTGCCGGCCCTGCTGATCGTGATCGCCGCCGTGGTGCTCCCGGGGGGCCTGCTCACCATGGCCGCCGCCGAGCTGATGCCGCGCGGGGCCGGCGAGGACGTGCGGCTGGTCGACCACGCCCTCGCCCTCTGGGCCCCCGGGTTGCAGGGCGCCGCCTACGGCGTCGTCGCGCTCGCCGTCGGCGCGCTGCTGCGGTCCGTGGGAGCGGCCATCGCCGTCGCCCTCGTGCTCAATCTCGCCGGGCTCCAGGCCCTGCTGCTCCTCGGGCTCGTGGACGACCGGCTCGCCGACGCGATGCTGCCCGCCGCGGTCAACCGCCTCACCGGCGCGGGCGAGCAATCGCTGGCGTTCGCCGCCGTCGCGCTCGCCGTCTGGCTCGCACTCGTCACGGCGGCCGCGGTGGTGCGCACCGTGCGCTCCGAGTACTAGGGAGCGGCCGCCGGCAGCGACAGCCGCACGGTCCCGCCCCGGGCGCGCAGCACCGCCGTCAGCGGCCGCGCCCGCGTGCCCAGCCGGCAGGTCGCCACCCGCATGGGACGGACGCGCACGCGGCACACGGCGACGGCCCGCGGGCCGCGCCCGGCGGTGACGGTCACCGTGCCCGCGTGGGTCGACCGCAGCAGCACCCGGGTGGTGGTCCCCCGGCGCTGCAGGCCCACCGCGCGCAAGCGCGGGGCGGCCGTGGCGCCGGGCGCGGACGCGACCTCCCCGGAGGGGGGCGCCGCCGGGGAGATGACACCCGGGGGCCGCGCTGCGGACGGCCGGGGCAGCGGCGCCGCGGACGGCGGTGCGGGAGCGTCCGGCCGGGCGGGGCCGTCGCCGTCCCCGGGCGGAGGGGTCCCCGGCAGGGCGAGCCGCACCCAGCGCCCCACCGAGGGCACGCCCGCGTCGTCGACCAGCATCAGCATCTGGTAGCCGGGCATCAGCCCGCCCGGTGCGCGCGGCGCCCGCACCACGAGGCCGTCGGCGTCCCGGGCGAGGATGCGCAGCCGTCCGGTGCGCTGCGTCATGTCGGTGGCGTGGGTGGTCGAGCCCGGTGTGACCATCACCACGGTGCCCACCCGCGCGGCGTCGGGAGTCGCGATCCGGAAGGTCGCCGCGTACTCCACGGCCGCCGGCGCATGGAGCACCTGCGGCCGCGGTCCCGCGAACAGGTAGGGCGGGGAGTACGTCTCCAGGTCGCGGACGACCGCGTCCCTGTCGTCTCCGGCCGACACCACCCGCCCGTCGGGCAGCAACCAGGCCGTCGAGTGGTAGGTGCGGCGGACCGTCTGGCCGGGCACCTCCTCCCACGCGGCCGCGCCCTCGCGGAGGAGCTCGGCCGTGAAGACCGGGCCGCCGCGCAGGTCGCCGTTCACCAGCCCGGAACCGCCGCCGACGGCGAGGTGGCTGCCGTCGGGAAGGCCCACGACGTTCAGGTGCGCGCGGCCCTGCGCCATCGTCGGGCCCTCCCGCCACCCCGCGCGTGGGTTCGTCACGTCGATCTCGTAGGTGCGCCCGTCGGCCCGGCCGGTCACCGCCGTGTCCGCGCCCCCGGTCAGCCGCAGGCGGCGGGGACCCTCGTCGGCGTCGAACGCGGCCAGCGTCGCCGCTCCCCACAGGCGCTCCACCGGGATGTCGGGGATGTCCGTCCATCGCCAGGTGCCGGTGTCGAGGACGGCCGTATCGCCACGGTTGGGGCCGGCGAGCAGCACCCGGTCGCCCTCGAGCGTGAACAGATGCGGGTAGATCTGGGTGCGCCGGGACGCCGAGGGGACGACC
>DATMJR010000079.1:0-3152 GCA_035553775.1 Miltoncostaeaceae bacterium
CGGCCCGCCCGCCCGAGACGTGGTCGAGCGTCCGCGCCATGTCGGCGAGCAGGTCCGGGTTGCGGTAGGCGACGGAGCTCACCAGCGGCCCGACCGTGGCGTGCGAGGTGTCGGCGGCCATCGCCGTCAGCAGCGTCCAGCATTCGAAGTGCGCGCCGTCGGGGGGCCCGGTGAGCGGGAAGAAGTGGTCCCACACCCACAGGCTGTCCACGCCGAGCGCGTCGGCCTGCCGCCACGCCTCGCGGAGCTCGAGCATCGAGCAGTGCTGGGGCCACAGCTGCACCCCGACCCGGACGTCCGGCAACGCGCCTCCTACCCGACCGTGACGAGCACCTTGATCGCCTCCCGCGCGTCCATCGCCGCATAGCCGCGGGGCACGTCCTCCAGCGGGACGGTGACGTCGAGCACGGGCGACGGGTCGATGCGTCCGGCGAGCACGTCCGCCATCAGCTCCGGCATGTACGCGCGCACCGGCGCGACCCCGCCGCGGAGGGTGACGTTGCGGTTGTAGACGTCCATCAGGTCGACGGCCTCGGCGGGCACGCCGACGTGGCCGACGGTGCCGCCGGGCCGGCAGACGGCGACCGCGGTGGCCGTCGCCTGCGCCGTACCCACGCACTCCAGCACGTGCGGGGCGCCGCCCCCCGTCAGCTCGCGCACCCGGGCGATGCCCTCGGGCCCCCGCTCGCGCACCTCGTCGGTTGCGCCGAAGCGGCGCGCCACGGTCAGTCGGTCGTCGTGGCGTCCCATCACGATGATCCGCTCCGCGCCCATGCGGTGGGCGGCGAGCACCCCGCAGAGGCCGACCGCCCCGTCCCCGACCACGACCGCGGTGCCGCCCGGGCCGATCCCGGAGCTGCGCGCGGCATGGTGGCCCGTGCCGCACACGTCGGTGAGCGTGGCGACGGCCGCGGCCAGCCGGGGGTCCGAGAGGTCGACCTCCTCCGGCAGGCGCACCAGGGTGCCGTCCGCCAGCGGCACCCGGACCGCCTCGCCCTGGCCCCCGTCGTTGCCGCCGCCCCAGTAGCCGCCCCGCACGCACGAGGTGTGCAGGCCCTCGCTGCAGAACTCGCAGACGCCGTCGGAGAAGGCGAAGGGCGCGATGACCCGGTCGCCGGGACGTACGGAGGTGACCTCCGCGCCCACGGCCTCCACCACACCCATGAACTCGTGCCCCATGCGGCCGCTGGTGCCGTAGATGAGCAGCTCCCCGCGGTACGGCCACAGGTCGCTGCCGCAGATGCACGCGTGCGTCACGCGCACCAGCGCGTCGGTCGGGGCGCGCAGCGTCGCGTCCGGGACCTCCTCCACCCGGACGTCGCGCGCGCCGTGGAACACCGTCGCCCTCATGCCGCCTCCGATCCGCGTGACGCCGGAGCGCCACCCCGCGGCCGCCGCGGGGTGGTCAGCCGTGCTCCTCGACCAGCTCCGTCAGGGCTCCCGTGCCCGAACGGGGGTGCACGAACGCCACCATGTGCCCGCCCAGCCCCCGCCGCGGCGCGGTGTCGATGAGCTCCGCACCCTCGGCGGCCAGGGTGGCGAGCGCCGCCGCGATGTCGTCGACCGCGTAGGCGACGTGGTGCAGGCCCTCGCCGCGCTTCTCCAGGAAGCGGGCGATGGCACCGTCCGCGTCGAGCGGCCGGATGAGCTCCACGTGCGCCGGGCCGGCCCGGAGCATGACCGCCTCGACGCCCTGCTCCTGCATCGTCTCGCGCACCACCTCCTGCATCCCGTAGCGCGTCGTGAACCCGGGCAGCGCCCGGTCGATGTCGGGGACCACGTATGCGACGTGGTGCAGGCGTCCGGCGATCGTCACCTCTCGTCCTCCTCCCACCGCACCTCTTCCAGGCGCGGGTTGGGCCGCTCCTCGCGGCCGACCTTGGCGCAGGGACGGCCCTCGACGCGCACGATGTCGGCCGTGAAGTCGTTCGCGCCGCGCAGCAGCGAGCTGCCCACGCCGTACGCGTCGACGGGCACGCCCATGCGCTCGAACCGGCGGATGCGCTCGGCGTCGAAGCCGCCCGACGCCACGATCCGCACCCGCGCATGCCCGGCGGCGTCCAGGGCCCCACGCACCTTGCCGACCAGCTCGGGGACGACCCCGGTCGGGGTGAAGCGGCCCATCTCGTGCCAGAGCGACCGGTCGACCATGGTCGACGAGGTGTCCAGGCGCACGCCCCAGAGCCGTGGCCCGAGGGCGTCGGCCACCTCCAGCGCGGTGCGCACCGAATCGTTCTCGAAGTCCACCAGCACGGTGACCGCGAGCTCCTCGGCGAAGCGGTCGGCGAAGCGCCGGGCCGCGCGCACGGTGTCGCCCCCGTAGGCGGCGATGAGCCCGTGGGGGACCGTCCCGATGCCCTTGCCCCCCCACCATGACGCCTGGGCGTCGGTGCTGACGCCGATCGCGCCCGCGATGTGCGCCGCCCAGCCGTCGCCGGTCTGCACGTGCCAGTGGTCGAAGCGCGCCGGGAAGTACATGATCGGCTTGCCGCCGGCCGCGGCCACCACGTCGCGCACATTGCGCGAGATCAGGGTGCGCCGGGCGAGGACCCCCAGGAACAGGGTCTCCAGATGGCAGAAGAGGGTGTAGTCGCCCTCGATCGTCATCACGGTCTCCCACGGCGCCACCTCGTCGCCGTCGTGGAGCGCGGCGACGCGCAGGTCCCGCCAGCCCGGCTCCCACCCGGCCCCGGTGCGCCGCCCGCTGCACAGGCGCAGGATCGCGAGCGCCTCGTCCACCCCGCCGAGCACCGACTCCTGCCGCTGGAACACCTGCATCAGCACGCGCGGGTGGTGGGCGTCCCACTCCAGCAGGTCGCGCGTGAAGGTGAAGTAGGCGTCCGAGTAGTACCCCTCCCGCATCTTCTCGACCGGCAGCTGGAAGGTCTCCGCGGGAAGCCGGCGCCGGCGGGTGGCGGGCGCCGGGCTCACGTCGCGGGGCCCGCCCCCGGCGGGTCGCGCGGCGCCTCCGGGTCCTCGGGCAGCTGCACCGGGCGGGTGCTCCACAGGAACCCGGTCGCGGTGAGCGCGCCGGCCGCGATCACGATCGCGATCAGGCCGAGCCACACCGCCGCGCCCGAGCCCCCGTCGTCCGCGGCGCCGGCGGCCGGGGTCGCCGCCGCGGGCTCCGCGCCCTCGGGGAGCACCTCCAC
>DATMJR010000080.1:0-3280 GCA_035553775.1 Miltoncostaeaceae bacterium
GCTCTGTCGAGGTTTTGTCTACAGATGTGACAGAGCGGTGATCGCGGGCGTCCCCCTCGCGCCACCGGGCAACGGCCGCCGGGGGGTCCCGGGCGATGAGGGCGGGCGCCGCGCGACGAGGCGCCGGCCCGGGAGCACCACCCGCGACGCCGGCGCGCGCGCGTCGGCGTGGTGCCGGGGCGAACCCGGCGCCCGTGCCCGGAGGCCGCGACACGCCCGGCGCACCCGGCCCGACCCGGTGCCGTGACGCCACCGAACACGCCCGCCGCCGTCACCGGGTGCACCGGCGGAGTGACGGACCCGTGCCGGGGGTCGCGCGGGGCGTCGCGCCGTGGTGGGGGCTCGCCGTACCGTCGTCCTCCGTCCCCGATCCGGGAGGCCCGATGCACCGGCTCCTCATCCTCGCCCTGATCCTGGCCGCCCTCGTGGGGCCCGCCGCGGCTGTCGCCGCCCCGGCGCCCCCGGCTCCCTCCTCGGCGCCGGCGCGCGTGGTGGCGCCCGCCGTCTTCGCCGACGACGTCCGCGCGTTCGGCGCCGTCATGTCCCGCTTCGCCGAACACCTGCGCGCCGCATCCCGGGGTCCCGCCGCGATGCGGCGCGGAGCGGCCCTCCTGCGTCGCGACCTGCGCGCCGTCGGGGCGATGGGGCGCCGCATGGCGGGCTACCGGGTCGCCTCCCCCGATCTCGAGCGGCGGCGTCGGGCGATGGCGTTACTGCTCGCGCGCGTCGCGACCCAGGGCAACGTCCTGGTGGACGCCGCCCTCGCCGGCGACGACCGGCGCACGCGCGCCGCGGCGCAGCGCCTGGTGCGCACGCTCGCGGCGGTGCGCGCCGCGATGGGCACGTGAGCCGTGCCCGCCCGGCGGCCGGCGCGCGGCCGCCGATGCGCGTCCGCCGGGGGGTCAGGCCGCCCGCAGGAGCGGCGCGACCTCCGCGCCGGGCCGTGCGCGGAAGGCGTGGACGGTGTTGCCCCAGCCGCGGCGCCCCCAGACGTCGACGCGCTCGACGCGGCCCGCGTCGGCGAGCGTGGCGAGCGCGACGCGCACGGACGTCGCCGCGGGTCCCGCCCCCTCGTGCCCGAAGGCCAGCCGCGCCCGGACGTCGTCCGCGCTCCACACCCGGTCCGGTGCCCCGCGCAGCACGGCCTCCACCACCTCCGCCAGCTCGCCGGCCGTCCACCGCGCCTGCGGCCGTGCCCGCCGCGCCACCCGCTCCACAGTTCGCATCCCCGACCTCGTCTCCCCCGAAAACCCCTGCTCCTGTAGGGAATGATAGCAGAGCCGCCGAACGTGCGTTCGCATTCGGAGACGGGTGGGGAGGCGGCCGCCGGGAGGTGCCGGCGCCCGCCGCGGGCGCGGGGATGGGTTGCCCGGACGGGCGCCGGGTAGACGGCCGCGGCATCCGGCGTGGCCCTGTGCGCCGGCAGGACGTCGCGCGCTCGCGGCACATGGGAGGAACGGTGACCACACGCACCCAGGACCTGGACGCGGCGCTGCGGCGCCACTTCGGGCACCCGGCGTTCCGGCCCGGGCAGCGGGAGGCGATCACGCCGCTGCTGGAGGGTCGCGACGTGCTGCTGGTGATGCCCACCGGCGCGGGCAAGTCGCTCATCTACCAGCTCGCGGCCCAGCTGCTGCCCGGCGTGACCGTGGTGGTGTCGCCCCTGCTGGCGCTGATGAAGGACCAGGTGGACGCGGTCGAGGAGCACGGCCTGGAGGTGGGCGTGGTCAACAGCAGCCTCAGCGAGTCCGAATCGGAGTCGCGGCTGCGGGAGGTGGAGAGCGGCGCGGCCAAGCTGCTGTACGTGACGCCGGAGCGCTTCGACAACGCCGAATTCATGCACCAGATGCGCGACGTGGACGTCTCGCTGTTCGTGGTGGACGAGGCGCACTGCATCTCGCAGTGGGGGCACAGCTTCCGGCCCGCCTACCTCGGCCTGGCGGCCGCGCGGGCGGCGCTCGGCAGCCCCACGACGCTGGCCCTCACCGCCACCGCGAGCCCCTGGGTGCGCGACGAGATCGAACACCGGCTCGAGATGCGCCGCCCGCTGGTGATGGCCCGCGGCGCCGACCGGCCCAACCTCTTCCTCGAGACCGTGCGGGTGGAGCGCGAGTCGGACGATCTGCGGGTGCTGGAGCGCATGTTCGCGGGCGAGGACCTGGCCGGCTACCCGGACGACCTGGCCGCGGACCTGCGTGAGGCCATGACCGGCAGCGGGATCATCTACACGGCCACCACCCGCGCCGCGCGCGAGACCGCCGAGTGGCTGCGCGGGCAGGGCATCGACGCCGCCCACTACCACGGCCAGCAGCGCAAGGCCGAGCGCACGCAGGTGCAGGACGCCTTCCTGGGCGGGGACCTGCGGGTGGTGGTGGCGACCAATGCCTTCGGCATGGGTGTCGACAAGCCCGACGTGCGGTTCGTGGTGCACCGGGACGTCCCCGCCAGCCTGGAGGCGTACTACCAGGAGGCGGGCCGGGCCGGACGGGACGGTGCCTTCGCGCGCTGCACGCTCATCTTCCGCCCCGGCGACATCGGCCGGGCCGCTTTCCTGGGCGCCGCCGGGGAGCTGACGGCGGACGAGGCCGAGCGCGCCGCCCGGGCCCTGCGCGAGCTGCGCGAGTGCACGCTCACGCAGCTGTCCGCGCACAGCGAGGTGGGCCGCGCCGACGTGGCGCGCCTGGTCGCGATCATGGAGGGTCAGGGCATCGCCCGCGAGCGCCGCGGACGGGTGCGCCTGCTGCGCGACGACTTCGACCCCGCGGCGATCCCCCTGGAGGAGGAGGAGCACCGCCGCGCCTACGAGCGCAGCCGCCGGGAGATGATGCGCGGCTACGCCGACACGCACGAGTGCCGGCGCGCCTTCATCCTGGGCTACTTCGCGGAGGAGCTTCCGGGCGGCCATTGCACGATGTGCGACAACGACACCCGCGGGGAGGCCGCCCGGGCGCGCGCGGAGGGGTCGGAGGACGCCGCGGCGGCCGGCGGGGACGACGGGTGGGCCCCTGGTGTGCGCGTGCGGCACGAGGCCTGGGGCGAGGGCACGGTGCACCGCGTGGGCGACGGGGCGCTGACCGTGCTGTTCGAGAGCGAGGGCTACAAGACGCTGGACGTGGGCCTGGTGCGCGATCGCGCGCTGCTGGTGCCCGTGGACGACTGACGGCGCCCACCGCCACCGCCGGGAACGCGATGTTTGCCGGCCCCGGAGCCGGGGATGCCGCGCCCCATGGGCACCGGCGAGGGGCACCGGGATCTGCAGATCGCGGAGGACCCCGTGCTG
>DATMJR010000081.1:0-13660 GCA_035553775.1 Miltoncostaeaceae bacterium
CGAGCAGATCGGCCGTGGCCCCGCGGAAGGGCCGCCCGTCGCGGTCCTCGCGGTAGCCGGGCGCCTCGCCCACCAGCATCAGATCCGCCTGGGCGGGCCCCTCGCCCCACACGGGCGCCCGCCGGCCGGCGTGCAGGCCGCACCGGGTGCACGACGCGACCTCGGCGCGGCAGCCCGCGAGCGGGTCGGCGGCGGCGTCCGGCGCGCCGCCGGAGGCGATGGCGGGGCGGGGCAGGGTCGCCATGCGGCCACACTAGTCCCCGCCACGGATGGCGGGCCCCGGGGCCGGCGCCGCGTCCTGTACACCGTTCTGAAACGCAGGTATCGTCCCCGGTGCCACATCGTCCCGCCCGGCATCCCCGACCGACCTTTCGGGGAGTTGGAGCCTCCGGACCTGCGGTGGGAGCGCGTCTCCCCCATCCGACCACGATCACGGCCCGTGCGGGGCCGAGGTCGCCCCTGCCGTGAGCACCTCCGACGCCACGCCCGTCTCCCCCGCGCCCCCGCGGCGCGCGGCCGTCGTCCGGCGCCTGCCGGATCTGCGCGCGGCCGTGGCCGCCCTGCGCGCCGCGGGGCGCGGCATCGCCTTCGTCCCCACGATGGGCGCGCTGCACGAGGGGCACCTCACGCTGGTGCGCGCGGCCGCCCGCGACGGCGACGCCCCGGTCGTCAGCATCTTCGTGAACCCCGCCCAGTTCGGGCCGGGCGAGGACCTGCAGCGCTACCCGCGGCAGGAGGAGCGCGACGTGGCGCTGGCGGAGTCGGCCGGAGCCGCGCTCGTGTTCTGCCCCCCCGTGGACGAGGTGTACCCGCCCGGCTTCGCCACCACCGTCACCGTCGGCGGGCCGGCCGAGGGGCTGGAGGGCGCCCGCCGCCCCGGGCACTTCGCCGGCGTCGCCACCGTCGTCGCCCGCCTGCTGCTCATGGTCCGGCCCGACCGGCTGCTGCTGGGCCGCAAGGACGCGCAGCAGGTGGCGGTGGTCCGGCGGATGATGCGCGACCTCGCCATCGACGACGTCGTGCTGGAGGTGGTCCCCACCGTCCGCGAGCCCGACGGCGTCGCCATGAGCAGCCGCAACGCCTACCTCGGCCCGGACGACCGGCGGGCGGCACGGGCGCTCGGGCGCGGCCTCGCGGCCGCCGAGGCGCTTGCCGCCGGGGGCGAGCGCGACGGCGCCCGGCTGCAGGAGGCGGCGGCCGCGGTGATGCGCGCCGAGCCCGGGGTGGAGCCGGACTACGCCGCCCTGGTCGACCCCGAGACCTTCGCGCCCGTCGCCCTCCTGGAGGGCACGGCGCTGCTGTGCGTCGCCGCGCGTGTGGGGCCCGCACGGCTGATCGACAACGCGCCCATCGCGGCGTCCTAGAGACCGCACCGACCCGACCCGGAGGCACCTGTGCCGATCTCCCGCACGATGCTGAAGAGCAAGATCCACCGCGCCACGGTCACCGACGCGAACCTGAACTACGTCGGCAGCATCACCGTGGACATGGATCTGCTCGACGCCGCGGACATCCGGCTCTACGAGCACGTGCACGTCGTCAACATCAACAACGGGGCGCGCTTCGAGACCTACGCGATCGAAGGCGTCCGCGGCAGCGGCACGATCTGTCTCAACGGCGCCGCCGCGCGGCTGGCGCAGCCGGGCGACTTGGTGATCGTCCTCTCGTACGCCCAGTACGAGGAGGCGGAGCTGGAGGGCTACGAGCCGCTGGTGGTGCACGTGGACGAGCGCAACCGGCGCATCGACCTCGTCGGGGACGGCGTCCCCGAGGCCTGGCAGGAGGGCTGACCCCATGTACGGATCCGGTGCGCACGCCGACCGGCCCCCCTCCACCGGGCTGAGCCCGGCGGCGCTGCACGCGCTCAAGGGCCGTCGCCGGCTCGCCATGCTGACGGCCTACGACTACCCCACCGCCCTCGCGCTCGACGCCTGCGGTCTCGACATGCTGCTGGTGGGCGACAGCCTGGGCGAGGTCGAGCTGGGGTACACCTCCACCCGCGAGGTGACGCTCGCGATGATGGTGCACCACGTCCGCGCGGTGCGGCACGGCGTCACCCGGACCCACCTGGTCGGCGACATGCCCGCCGACACCTACCGCACGCCCGAGGAGGCCGTGGAGACCGCGCGGGCGCTGGTCGCCGCCGGCGCCGACTCGGTCAAGCTCGAGGGCGCCCTGCTGCCGCAGGTGCGCGCGATCCTCGCCGACGGCATCGCCGTGATGGGTCACGTCGGGCTCCTGCCCCAGACCCACACCGAGCGGCGCCGGCGGGGGCGCACCCCCGAGGAGGCGGCCGCGATCCTGGACGACGCCCGCGCCCTCGACCGGCTCGGGTGCTACGCGATCGTGATCGAGGCGGTGGACGCCGAGGTGGCGGCCGAGGTGACCGCGCAGGTCGCGGCCCCGACCATCGGGATCGCCGCGGGGCTCGGCACCGACGGCCAGGTGCTGGTGTCCACCGACCTGCTGGGGCAGCTGCCGGAGCCCCCGCGCTTCGTCACCCCCCGGGCGGACGTGCACGGCCTGGTGATGCGCGTGGGCCGGGAGTTCGCCGAGGAGGTGCGGGCGGCCGCGCCCGTGGCCCGCGCCGCGGCCTGACGCGATGCGCCCGGGTTCAGCCCGGGCGCACCGCCACCATCTCGACGGGGGTGATGCGGCCGGCGCGGACGGCCGCGCCGAGATTGGCGAACCGCTCCGCGGCCGCCGAGCCGACGAATACGTCCGGCCGCAGCATGGGCGGCAGGCCCTGCGCCATCCGGTCGCGCATGGCGTCGAAGAAGCGCACGGCCACGTCCCGGTGGTCGCGCTCGTCGACCACCCGCAGCCCCGCGCCCTCCAGGTGGCCCCGGTACGCAGCGGGCGACTCCACGGCGCTGAACGCGGGCTCGCTCGCCCACGGCACGGGGAAGGTGAGGACGCCGTTGCCCGCGCCCATCAGGTCGTAGACCACGAACACCCCGCCGGGGCGCAGCACCCGGTGCACCTCGCGCGCGACGGCCGCCTTGTCCGGGAGGTTCATGCCGACGTGCAGCTGCCACGCCGCGTCCACGGTGCCGTCGTCGAGGGGCAGCGCCGTCGCGCTCCCCTGCACGAGCCGGACGCGGTCGGCGAGCCCGGCCGCCGCGGTGAGCGCGGTGCCGGCCGCGACGAAGTCCTCCGTCAGGTCGACGCCGACGACCTCGCAGCCGGTCTCGTGCGCCAGCACGCGGGCGGGGCCGCCGAGCCCGCAGCCCACGTCGAGCACCCGGGCGCCGGGCCGCACCACGGCGGCGAGGCGGGTGATCAGCATGCGCGTGGCCTCGCGGCCGCCCAGGTGGAACTCGTCGTAGGGGGCGAGGTCGTCGAGGGTCGGCCGCGCGGGGTCGCCACCGGCGGCGCGGATCGCGTCGCGGATGCCGTCGAGCAGCCCGGGCCGGGTGTAGTGGCGCTGGATGGAGGTCTCGAGGCTCATGAGAGCGGACGCTATGGGGACGCCGGGGCCCTGTCCACCGCGGCGCGGAGCGCCGGCGCGAGGTCGCCCCGGTCGTCGACGCGCACCGTCTCCAGCCCGCGCCAGCGCGCGAGGTCCCACAGCTCGGCGGCGAGGGCGCCCGCCGTGCGCGGGGGCGCGCCCGGCTCGGCCCAGGCGGTGCGCACCACCAGCGTGCGCGCCGGCCGGTCGGCCTTCAGATCGACGCGGGCCACCAGCCGGTCGCCCAGCAGGAGGGGCAGCACGTAGTAGCCGTGCACCCGCGCCGGGGCGGGGGTGTAGATCTCCAGCCGGTAGCGGAATCCCCAGATGCGTTCGGTGCGCCCCCGGTGCCACACCAGGGGGTCGAACGGGGACACCAGCGCGGCGCGGCCGACGCGCCGGGGGATGCGCGCCTCGGGGTGCAGGTAGGCCGGCTCGCGCCACCCGTCCACCGCGACCCGCAGCAGCGCGCCCGCCGCCGCCATCGCCTCCACCACCGGCCGGGCCTCGCGGGGCGACTGCCGGTGGTAGTCGGCGAGGTCCGCGGCGGTGGCCACGCCCAGGTTGCGCGCGGCGACGTCGAGCAGCGCCCGCCGCGCCTCGGGCTCCGGGGGCGCCGGGACCCGGGCCTCCGGCGGCAGCAGCCGCTCGGGCAGGCCGTACTCGCGGCGGAAGTCGGGGCGCCGCCGGGCCGCCAGCCGTCCCTGCCAGAACAGCACCTCGAGCGCCTGCTTGGGGCCGTCCCAGCCCCACCAGGGCCCACGGCGCCCGGTGCGCTCACCGAGTTCGCCGGCCGTGAGGGGGCGGCCGGCGGCGGCCACCTCCGCGAACACCGCCTCCACCATGCCCGGCTGCTCGGCGGCCAGCCGCGTCAGCGACCGCCACGGGTGCGGGCGCCGCCGGCGCCACTCCAGGAGCGGATGGTGCGCGGCGGGGACCAGGGACGCCTCGTGCGCCCAGGCCTCCACCAGCGCGCCGCGGGCGGCGAGCCGCGCGACCGCGTCCGGGGGGTGCGCGCCGAGGCGCGAGAACAGCGGCATCTCGTGTGCGCGTGCGAGCACGTTGACGGCGTCGATCTGGATGACGCCGAGCCGCGCCGCGAGCGCGCCGGCGCGCCGGAGACCCGCGCCGCCCCGGGGCCGGGGGCCGGCCAGGCCCGCCGCGGCGACCGCGATGCGCCGGGCCTCGGCGGCGGAGAGGCGTGCCGGGGCGCCCGCGGCGCGTGGCCGCGGGACCCCCGACTCCACCGTCAGGCCTCGGCGGCCGAGCCCGCCGCGATCTTGCGCAGGTCCAGCGCCGCGGAGAGGGTCTCCTCGTCCACGCCGTGCTCCCGCGCGACCTCGCGCAGCGACCGCCCGGAGACCGTGGCCTCCTTCACGATCTCGGTCGCCCTGTCGTACCCGATGTACGGGTTGAGCGCCGTCGCCACGGCGAGCGTGCTCTCGGCGCTGCGCTCGCACCCGGCGAGGTTGGCCTCGGTGCCCGACACGCACTTGTCGGCGAGCAGGCGGGTCGAGGTGGACAGCAGGTGGATCGACTGGAGCAGGTTGCGCGCCATCAGCGGGATGCGCACGTTCAGCTCGAAGTTGCCCTGCAGCCCGCCGATCGTGATCGCGGTGTCGTTGCCGATCACCTGCGCCGCGACCTGGGTGACGACCTCGGGGATGACCGGGTTGACCTTGCCGGGCATGATCGACGAGCCCTTCTGCAGCTCGGGCAGGAAGAGCTCCCCCAGGCCTGCGCGCGGGCCCGACCCCATCCAGGCCAGGTCGGTCGCGATCTTGGTGAGCGAGACCGCGATCACCTTGAGCGCGCCCGACATCTCCACCAGCGCGTCGCGGTTGCCCTGCGCCTCGAACGGATCCGCCGGCGGGCGGATGTCCAGGCCGGTGGCGTCCGACAGCAGCCGGCGCACGCCCTCTGCGAACTGCGGGTGCGTGTTGAGCCCGGTGCCCGTGGCGGTGCCTCCGAGCGGGATCTGCGCCAGGCGCGGGGCCGCGTCCCGGACGCGCGCGATGCCCTGCCGGATCTGCGCCGCGTAGCCCGAGAACTCCTGGCCCAGGGTGACCGGGACGGCGTCCATCAGGTGCGTCCGGCCGGACTTCACGACGTCCGTGAAGGCCGCGGCCCGCTCCTCGAACGCCGAGGCGAGATGGTCCAGCGACGGCAGCAGCTGCTCGGTGACCTCCTGCAGCGCCGCCAGGTGCACCGCCGACGGGAACACGTCGTTGGAGCTCTGGCCCATGTTGACGTGGTCGTTCGGGTGCACGCCCTCGCCGGCGATGTTGGCGAGGACCTCGTTGGCGTTCATGTTCGACGAGGTGCCGGAGCCCGTCTGGAACACGTCGACGGGGAACTGGTCGTCGTGCCGGCCCGAGGCCACCTCGTCGGCGGCCGCCGCGATGCGGTCCGCGATCTCCCGGTCGAGCAGGCCCAGGTCGGCGTTGACCCGCGCGGCGGCGCCCTTGATGCGGCCCAGCCAGCGCACGACCGGCAGCGGCACCCGCTCCCCGGACACCGGGAAGTTCTCGACCGCCTTGCGCGTCTCCCCGCCCCACAGCTCCGCCATCAGGCTCCCTTCGTCACGGTCACACCGCGGCCGGCGGCGCGGGCGACCGGGTCGGTCGGGGCGCGGGCCGGCGTGCGGCGCCGGGCCGGGGGCCCGGGCCGCCGAACACTAGCCCACCCCACCCCGCGCCAGCCCGTCGCGGGATTCCCCGCATGCGCCCGGTGCGGCCGTCCCGGTGAAGTCGCGTCACCGACCACGTCCAGGGGGCTCCGCATGTCCGACCCGTTCGACCTGACCGGGCGCACCGCCGTCGTCACCGGCGCGTCCTCCGGCCTGGGCGCGGCCTTCGCCCGTGCCCTCGCCGCGCACGGCGCGGCCGTCGTGCTGGCCGCCCGGCGCGCCGACCGCCTCAAGGCGCTCGCCGCCGAGATCGGCGACGCCGGGGGCACCGCGCTGGCCGTACCCTGCGACGTCGGCGACGCCGCGCAGGTGGATGCCCGATGGGGGCGGCACTCGACCGCTTCGACCGCGTCGACGTCATGGTCGCCAACGCCGGGACCGCGGCGGACTTCGGGCCGATGCCGGAGAAGCTGCCCGACGACGTCTTCGCGCAGGTGGTGCAGGTGAACCTGCTGGGCACCTGGTACTGCTGCAAGCGGGCGGGCGCCCACATGCTCGGCCGGGGCCGCGGGTCGATCGTGGTCAACGCGTCCTCGGCGGGCGTGGCCGGCCTGCCGAACTTCCCGTCCGCGTACCAGGCGACCAAGGCCGGCCTGATCAACATGGTGCGCAACCTGGCCGCCTCCTGGGCGGACCGGGGCGTGCGCGTCAACGCCCTCACGCCCGGGTGGTTCCCCAGCGAGATGGCGAGCCCCGTCATCGACGCCCCGGGCTACGGCGAGCGGATCGTGCAGTCGATCCCCATGGGCCGGGTGGGAACCGACGACGAGATCACCCCCGCGCTGCTGTTCCTGGCCTCCGACGCGTCCCGGTACGTCACGGGCATCAACCTGCAGGTGGACGGCGGGCTCGGGTGCACGATCGGGTGCCCGCCGTTCGACGACGCCCTCTACGCGCTCCACGCCGCGGTGGCCCCGGGCCTGGGGGAGCCCATCCGCCCCGAGGTCGGGGCGGCCGCCTGACGGCAGGACGGGCGGCGGCGTCAGCCGTCGCCCAGCGCCTCCCGACCGTGCGGCGCGTCCCAGTCCAGCTCGGGCCCCCGGGGGATGATCCCCGACGGGTTCAGCGTGCGGTGCGTGCGGTAGTAGTGCCGCCGGATGTGGTCCAGGTCGACCGTGCCGGCGACGCCGTCCTGGTGCAGCAGGTCGCGGAAGTAGCCCGACAGGTGCGGGTAGTCCGCGAGCCGTTGCCGGTTGCACTTGAAGTGCGTCACGTAGACCGGGTCGAAGCGCGCCAACGTCGTGAACAGACGCCAGTCCGCCTCGGTGATGCGCGCGCCCAGCAGGTAGCGCCGCGTCGCCAGCCGCTCCTCCAGCGCGTCCAGTCCGGCGAACAGGGCGCGGAAGGCCTCGTCGTAGGCCTCCTGGGTCGCCGCGAATCCGCACCGGTAGACGCCATCGTTGACGTGCGCGTAGACGAACGCGTTGACCTCGTCGATGGCGTCCTCGAGCTCCGGCGGGCAGAAGAGCGGCTCGGGGCGGCGCGCCACGTCCGCGAACTCCCGGTCGAGCATGCGGATGATCTCGGCCGACTCGTTGTTGACGATGCGGTCCGTCTCCCGGTCCCACAGCACCGGCACCGTCACCCGCCCCTCCCAGGAAGGATCGGTCGCGGCGTACGCCTCGCTGAGGAAGGCGAAGCCGTTGACGGGGTCGTCCGTGTTGCCCGGCCCCTCCGGCACGATCCGCCACCCCCGCTCGTCGCGCTCGGGGTCGACGACCGTCATGGAGATCGCGTCCTCCAGCCCGCGCAGGCGCCGGTAGATGATCGTGCGGTGGGCCCACGGGCACGCCAGCGACACGTACAGGTGGTAGCGGCCCGCCACCGCGGGGAAGCCGGACGCGCCGTCGGCGGTCACCCGGTCGCGGAAGGCCGAGCTCTGGCGCTGCCAGCTGCCGTCGCTGCCGGTCTCCCGCGGGAACGCGGCCGTCGTCTCCGCCACTACAGGCCTCCCAGCTCCGTCAGGATCTCCATGGCGGCACGCGTACCCGTCTCCAGGTGGGCGAACCGGAGATGCTCGTCGGGGGCGTGGATCGCGTCGTCGGGCAACGCGAAGCCCCCGAGCACCGTGGGGACGCCGCGCGCGGCCAGGGCCGCCACGACCGGGATCGAGCCGCCCGAGCGGATCGGCACGCAGGGCCACCCGGTCGCCGACGCGATCGCCCGCATCGCCGCCGCCAGGGCGGGCGTGCGCGGGTCGAGCAGCGCGGGCCGCGCCACGCCGTGGTCCTCGATCGTCACCTCGGCGCCCGCCGGCGCGGCCTCGTGCAGCAGCCGGTCGAGCACCTGCGCCAGGGCGTGCGCGTCCTGGCCCGGGGCGACGCGCAGCGACAGCGTCGCGGTCGCCTCGGCGGGGAGGTTGGTCTTGACCGCGGACGGGTCGCCGCAGGCGAGGCCGTGCACGTCCAGGGACGGCTCCGCGGTGGTGCGCCGGTAGAACGCCTCCGCGGCGGCGGGGTCGGCCGGCCGGAGACCGGCCTCGTCCAGCACCCGGGCCCCGGGCGGCAGCGCGTCCCACGCGGCCTCCTCCTCCGGTGCGGGCGCGGCCAGGCCGGCGTACAGCGGCGCCGGCAGGCGCCCCTCGCGGGGGGCGACCGCCGCCAGCATCTGCACCAGGGCGTGCGCCGCGTTGAGCGCCGCGCCGCCGAAGAGCCCGCTGTGGGCGTCTCCCGCGGCCGCGCGGACGCGGACGCGGCGGTACACCAGCCCCCGTAGGCCCGCGCAGATCGCCGGGCGCTCGGGTCCCGCCATCGCGATGTCGAAGATCAGCGCGGCCACCGCCGGCGCCGTGTCGGTCTCGAGGTGCCGCACGGCGCTGTCGCCCGCGGTCTCCTCCTCGCCGTCCACGACGACGGACACGTGCACGGGGAGCGCCCCGGCCGCCCGCAGCCGCTGCACCGCCGCCAGCAGCATGAACAGGTTGCCCTTGTCGTCGCTGGCGCCGCGCGCGTACAGGTCGCCGTCGCGGATCTCGGGCGCGAAGGGCGGCGACGTCCACAGCGCCGGGTCGCCCGGTGGCTGCACGTCGTAGTGGCCGTACACGATCACCCGCTGCGTCGCCGCGTCGCCGGAGGAGGCCGGCACCTCCCCGATCACGAGCGGGTGCGCGCCGTCCTCGATGCGCGCCGTACCGCCCGCCCGCCGGACCTCCTCGGCCACCAGCTCGGCCGCCCGGCGCATGTCCGGGGCGTGCGCCGGAAGCGCGGAGATGCTGGGCACGCGCAGCAGCGCGTAGAGACGCTCGAGCTCGTCGGGGGTCATGACGCCACGCTACACGTGGCGCCCGGGGGCCCGGGCGGTGGCGCCCGGGCCCCGGACCCCGTCAGCGGCGCACGATCAGGCGCGCCCCCGCGACGTCCACCCGGCCGCCCGCGGCGCGCCCGCGCAGCACGATCGTGTAGCGCCCGGCGCGGGCCGGGGCGCGGAAGCGGACGACGTTGCGCCCGGCCGGCCCCCCGGTCGCGATGCGGCGCACCACCCGCCCGTCGCGGCGGATCTCGGCGGTCACCCGGGCGCGGAGGTTGAGGCGGTAGGCGAGACCCGTGCGCGCCCCGGCCCGCGCGCGCACGGCGCGCGGGCGCCCGCCGGCCAGCGGCGTCACGGTCAGGCGCGCCACGGACGTGGTGACGATCACCTGGGAGGGTCCGACCACGCGCAGCCCGCCGGCGCCGGCGACGGTGTAGACGCGCCACTGGTACGTCACCCCGCTGCGAAGGCCGCGGGCGCCGGCGACGGCCAGCGACGGGTCGCCCACCAACGGGCCGGGGCGGGTCTCCCGCGCGATCCCGCCGCCCGCGACCTGGAAGCCCACCTGGAAGGGCAGCCCGTAGGAGCGCAGGCGCGCCTCGAACCGCAGCGTCTCCTCGCCGGCCTGCGCCGAGAGGCCCAGCACCCGTGGCACCAGCCGCGCCACGCGCGCCTCGCGGTTCTGGGCGTCGCGCTCGGCCCAGGCCACGTAGGGCATCTCGCCGATCGCCGTGAGCACCGGGGCGTCCGCGTCGCGCCCGGCGCTGACGTTGATCGGCGAGCCGCCTCCCACGGGCTCCTGCCAGCGGGCGCCGGACGGGTCCAGGCGCGCCACCCGCACCTCGCGGTTGGTGCCGTCCGCCTCGGCCCAGGCCACCCACGGCCGGCCCGCGACGACCGCGAGGCTCGGGGCGGTGGCCGAGCGGGTCCGGCTGCGGTTGACGGGGTTGGCGGGCCGCCGCGCCTGCCCGATCCGCTCCCAGCCGAGCCCCCCCGACGAGAGGCGGGCGACGCGCACCTGCAGCACCCGCGACGCGGTGGCCTCGGTCCAGGCGACGTGGGGCACGCCGCCCACGTCGGCGAGCGACGGGCTGCGTGCGTCCCGGTTGGCGGCCTGGTTGACGGGGCTGCCCGGGCGCAGCCGCGCGCCCACGTGCTCCCAGCCGGTGCCGGCGGCGTTCAGCCGCGCCACCCGGATCTCGGAGTTGGTGCCGTCGTCCTCGGCCCAGGCGACGTGCGGCACCCCGCCGACGCCCGCGATGCTCGGCGTGCGTCCCGAGCGGGTCGCCGACCGGTTCAGGGGGCTCTCCGGGTTCAGCGCGACGCCGACCCGGTCCCACTGGGCGCCGCCGGCGCCCAGGCGCGCCACGCGGATCTCGTCATTGGTGCCGTCGCCCTCGGCCCAGGCCACGTAGGGGACGCCGTTGACCGACGTGATGCTCGGCGCCCCCGCGTCGCGGTCCGGCGCCTGGTTGACCGGGCTCGCGGGGTTGAGAAGGGCGCCGACGCGGTCCCATCTGCTGCCGTCCCCCGAGAGCCGGGCCACGCGGACCTCGGCGTTGACCCCGTCGCGCTCGGTCCACGCGACGTGCGGCACGCCGCCGACGTCCGCGAGCGCCACGGACGTGGCCGACGTGAGGCTGTCGTTGTTGACCGGGCTCGCCGGGTTGGCGGCCTCGCCCAGCCGGCGCCAGCCGGCCGGGGTGAGGGCGGCGACGCGCACCTCGAAGTTGGTGCCGTCCCACTCGCGCCAGGCGACGTGGGGGACGCCGGCCACGGAGGCGGCCGTCACGTCGACGGCGTCCAGGGACGGCGAGGCGTTGAGGGGGCTGTCGCCCGGAACGGGAGGCGCCCAGGTGGCGCCGGCGGTGGCGGCGGCCGACAGGGGCACGGCCACGGCGAGCGCGGCGGCGAGGAGGCGTGGGGATGCGGTCATTGGGCCGTCTATACACCGGCCGGCACCCGCCGCGCGACGCCCGTGCGGAGCGGGCGGGAGCTTTTACGCGCACGACGCGAAGCGCTCACATCCGGGACGGGCGGGCGGCGGTGGCGCGGGCCCGGATTACACTGGCCGGATGCCCCCGTCCGCCCCCGCCCCGCACGCCGGCGGCCGACCCGTCGGCCTGCTGGTGGCCGCGTCGCTGGTCGCCCGCGTGGCCGACCTCACCGTGGCGCTGCCCGTGGTGCTGCTGGTGGTGGACGCCACGGGTGCCTATGCGCTGGCGGGCCTGGTGGCGGGCGCCCTGACGCTGGGTGCCGCCGTGGCCGCGCCGCTGCTGGGCCGGCTCGCGGACCGCGTCGGGCACCGACCGGTGGTCGGCGCGAGCGCCGTCCTGAGCGCCCTCGCCCTGGCGGTGCTCGCCCTCACGGCGGACCTGCTGGCGCCCACGGCGCTGGTGGCGCTCGGCGCCGCCGCGGGCCTCGCCTCGCCGCCCATCGAGGCCACCGTGCGCGCGCTGCTGTCGCGCAGCGCCGAGGGCCCGCGCCTGCAGCGCCTGCTCGCCCTGGACACGACCGCCCAGGAGGCGGTGTTCATCGCGGCGCCCCCGCTGCACGTCGCCGTGGCGGCGCTCGTGTCGCCGGCTGCCGCGGTGCTGCTGGTGGCGGCGCTGCTGGTGGGCGGCACCCTCGCCATGCTGCTGTCGCCGCTGCTCGGCCTGGCCGTCGCGGGACGCGGCGCGGGCCGCCGCGCCTACGCCCTGCGCGAGACGGCGGTGCGGCGCCTCTCCGGCGTCGCGCTGTGCATCGGCACCTTCTTCGGCGCGGCGACGGTCGGGGTGATCGCGCTGGCCGACGAGGCGGGGCGCGAGTGGCTCGCGGGGCCGCTGGTGGCCGTCTGGGCGCTCGGCAGCCTCGTGGGCGGGCTGGCGGTCATCGCGCGGCCGCCGCGGGCCGCCGCCGAGCGCCGTCTGTGGCTGCTGCTGGTGGCCTCGGCCGCCCTGGCCGTGGGGCCCGCACTCGCCGCCGGGTCGGTGTGGGCCGTGGTGCCCCTGCTCGCCCTCCAGGGGCTCACGATCGCGCCGGCGCTGGCGTCGCACGCCGAGTCGGTCGCCCTCGCCGCGCCGGCCGGCGGGGCCACCGAGGCCTTCGCCTGGACCACCTCCGCGATGTCCGTGGGCGCCGCCGGCGGGCACGCCCTGGCGGGCCTCGTGATCGACGCCGCCGGCGCCTCCGCCGCGCTGGGGGTGGCCGTGGTGCCCCTTGCCCTGGCCGCCGTGCAGGCGGCCGCGGCGCGGCCCGCCGTCGCGGCCCGCCGCCCGGCGGCGGCCGCGCCGGTGCCCTAGGGAGGCGGCCGCCCCTACCCGGCGGCTCCGGCGGGGGTGCGCCGGCGGCGCCGCGGGGCCGGAGCGGGCGGCGCCAGCACCTCGCGCAGGTACCCGCCGGTGTGCGAGGCCGGCGTGGCCGCCACCTGCTCGGGCGTGCCCGCCGCCACCAGCGTCCCGCCGCTCGAGCCGCCCTCCGGGCCGAGGTCCACGATCCAGTCGGCGCACTTGATGACGTCGAGGTTGTGCTCGATGACGAGCACCGTGTTGCCCGCGTCCACCAGCCGCTGCAGCACGTGCAGCAGCCGCTCGATGTCGGCCAGGTGCAGGCCCGTGGTGGGCTCGTCGAGCACGTACAGGGTGCGCCCGGTTGCCACCCGCGAGAGCTCGGCGGCGAGCTTGACGCGCTGGGCCTCGCCGCCGGACAGCGTGGGGGCCGGCTGGCCGAGCCGGACGTAGCCCAGCCCGACGTCGACGAGCGTCGTGAGGTGCCGGCGGATCGCCGGGACGGCCTCGAAGAACTCCGCGGCCTCCTCGATCGGCATGTCGAGGACCTCGGAGATGGACTTGCCCTTGTAGTGCACCTCGAGCGTCTCGCGGTTGTACCGGGCGCCCTGGCAGACCTCGCACGGGACGTACACGTCCGGCAGGAAGTTCATCTCGATCTTGATGGTGCCGTCGCCGGCGCAGGCCTCGCACCGCCCGCCCTTGACGTTGAAGGAGAACCGGCCGGGCAGGTAGCCGCGGACCTTCGCCTCCGTGGTCTCGGCGAACAGCTTGCGCATGTGGTCGAACACGCCGGTGTACGTCGCCGGGTTCGACCGCGGGGTGCGGCCGATGGGCGACTGGTCGACGCGGACCACCTTGTCCAGGTGGTCGAGCCCCTCGACGCGGGTGTGCCGGCCCGGCACCTCCCGGGCGCCGTTGAGCTTGTTGACGAGCACCGCCGCGAGGATGTCGTTGACGAGCGTCGACTTGCCCGAGCCGCTCACGCCGGTGACGGCGACGAGC
>DATMJR010000082.1:0-4358 GCA_035553775.1 Miltoncostaeaceae bacterium
GGTTCTGACGGAGCTCGCGCACGCTCACCTCGCCGTCCCACATGTGCGTCACCGTAGCGCAGGGGATGCGACAGGACATCGCCGCCCCCGTCGTCGACACGCGCGCGGTGCCGGTGCCCGCCGCATCGACGGTCGTCCCCCGGACGCCGCGCCGCGCAACGCCCCACCGGCGTCCGGGTGGCGGCCGCCGACGCGGGTTCCCTCGGCGGCGGCGCCCATGGCCCGTACGCGAAGGGGCATCAGGACCTCTGGCGCCGGCACGGCGAGCCGGTCCACGACTGCCGCCGACGGTCGCGGCGGACGACCCCGCGACACCCGTCATGGCGGTGGAGGCCCGCCGGGACCCGGCGAGCGACGCCATCGGCGGCGTCGCCGTGGCCGGCCCCGCCGGATGGCGACGCCGCCCACCGCCACCCCTCGTCCGGCCGGCCGGCGTCGCCGCCCCCGTGCCGGGCGGCCCGCCCTAGTACACGAGCGCGATCGTGACGAAGTAGGCCGTCACGGTGGCGAACATCAGCGCGTCGAACCGGTCCAGCACGCCCCCGTGGCCCAGCAGCAGCCGGCCCGAGTCCTTGGCGCCCACGTCGCGCTTGATCAGCGACTCGAACAGGTCGCCCACGAAGGCGGCGACGCAGATCGCGGCGCCCAGCAGCAGGCTCTCGCGGCCGGAGATCCAGTCCATGTAGAGGCCGGCGACGCCGACGGAGAGCGTGCCCACGACCAGGCCGCAGACCAGCCCCTCCCAGGTCTTGCCCGGCGACACGCGGGGGGCGACGCGGCGGCGGCCCCACATGCGGCCCCCGGCGTAGGAGGCGGTGTCGAAAACCCAGGTGCCCACCAGGACGTTGGCCACCGCCGCCGCCCCCACGGGCAGCTCGCGCGTGGCCATCAGCATCCCGAAGGGCAGCCCCACGTAGACCATGCCCAGCGCCGTCACGGCCATGCGGCCGACGAGGTCCTCGCCGCCGGCGATCACCAGGCCGGCGACCGCCACCAGCCCCGCGCCGATCGCGAGCCCCAGCAGCACGCCCCGCTCCGGCGAGGTCATGGTGAAGGCCAGCACGACCGGCAGCAGGGCCCCCACGTAGCCGGCCCATCGCAGCGGCCGGGCCGCCGCCGTCAGCGAGTAGAACTCGTACAGCGCCAGCACCACCAGCAGGCACAGGGCCGCCGCGAAGGCCGCCCCGCCCCAGGCCACCACCGCGACCGCGACCGCGATGCCGGGAACGGCCACCACCAGACGCGAGACGAGGTCGCGCGGCACCCGGGGAGCCCGGAGCCGGCGCACGGGCGGGGGGTCGTCCGCGTCGTCGTCATCGCCGGGGAGGTCGTCGTCCGCGGTGGGGTCGTCCTCGAGGAGCGCGTCCTCCTGGTCGTCGTCCGGCCAGGGCGGCGGGGCGCCCGCGCCGTCGCGCCCGTCGCCGTCCCCCCGCCGGCGGATGCGGCCGGTCGTCTCCCGCAGGCGCCTCACCGGGCGCCGAAGCGCCGCTCCCGGCGCCCGTAGTCGGCGATGGCCTCCTCCAGGTCCTCCGCCGTGAAGTCCGGCCACAGGCGCGGGGAGAAGTACAGCTCGGAGTAGGCCGACTGCCACAGCAGGAAGTTCGAGAGGCGCTGCTCGCCGCTGGTGCGGATCACCAGCTCCGGGTCGCGGAGGTCGGGCCCGTACAGCAGCGCCCGGAACTCCTCCTCCCCGGCCTCCGGCCCGCACTCGGCCGAGAACCGCCGCGCGGCGTCGACGATCTCCTGGCGGCCCCCGTAGTTCATGGCGATGAACAGGCGCAGCCGCCCGTTGCCGGCCGTGAGCTCCTCGGCGGCCTCGATGCGCGCGCGCAGGCGCCCGTCGAGGGGGGAGCGACGGCCGATGAAGCGCACCTGCACCCCCTCGCCGTGGAGCTCCGGGACCTCGCGGTCGATCAGCTCGGCGAACAGGCCCATGAGGTCGTCCACCTCCTCCGGGGGCCGGTTCCAGTTCTCCGTGGAGAACGAGTAGACGGTCAGGTCGCGCACGCCGAGGTCGCCCGCGCGCCGGACGACGTCCTTGAGCGCGCGCGCCCCGGCCCGGTGGCCGGCGCCCGTCGGCAGACCCCGCCCGCGCGCCCAGCGGCCGTTGCCGTCCATGATGATCGCGACCGACGCCGGGACCCGCCCGAGCGGCACGCGCGGGCGCGCCCGGGCCTCGCGCCCGAGGCCGAGCATCGTCCGGGCGGCGCGGAGCCGTCGTGTGAGGGTCATCCCGCGGGGATCGCGTGGTCGGGTCCGCGCCAACGCGCGGGGGCGCTGCGGAGGCCGGTCGCCTCAGACCTCCATGATCTCGGCCTCTTTGCGGCCCAGGACCTCGTCGATCGCCTTGACCTCGGCGTCGGTGAGCTTCTGCACCTCGTCCTGGAACCGGCCCATCTCGTTCCGCGAGACCTCGCCCTCCTTCTCGGCCCGCCGGGCCTCGTTGAGGACGTCCCGGCGGACGTTGCGCACGGCGACCTTGGCGTCCTCGGCCATCTTGCCCACCAGCTTCACCAGCTCCTTGCGGCGCTGCTCGGTGGGCTGCGGGAGCGCGATGCGGATCACCTGCCCGTCGTTGGACGGCGTGACCCCGAGGTCCGACTCCAGGATCGCCTTCTCCACCGCCCCGAAGATGGAGCGGTCGTAGGGCTGGATGGTCAGCAGGCGCGGCTCGGGCGCGCTCAGCTGCGCGATCTGGTTCAGCGGCGTCTTCTGCCCGTAGGCGTCGACCTGGATGCGGTCCAGCAGCGCCACGGAGGCCCGGCCCGTGCGCACGGTCGCCAGGTCGTGCGTGAGCGCCTTCACCGCGCCCTCCATGCGCCGCTTCGCGTCCTCCACCCGCTCCTTCACCCTGGCCCCCTGTCCTCGATGCCCGGCGGGCGCCCGGGGGTCACGCCCCGGCCACCCGCGTGCCGACGTGCTCGCCCGAGAGCAGCCGGCCGATGTTCGACTCGTCGTTCATGTTGAAGACCATGATCGGGAGGTCGTTGTCCATGCACAGCGTGAGCGCCGTGGTGTCCATCACCCGCAGGCCCCGCTCGATGGCCTCCATGTGGGTGATGCGCGGGATCAGCCGCGCCTCCGGGTTGACCCGGGGGTCGTCGTCCAGCACCCCGTCGACGTTGTTCTTGGCCATCAGGATGCACTGCGCGCCGATCTCCAGCGCGCGCAGCGCCGCCGTGGTGTCGGTGGTGAAGAACGGGTTGCCCGTGCCGCCGGCGAAGATCACCACGCGGTTCTTCTCCAGGTGGCGCATGGCGCGACGCCGGATGTACGGCTCCGCGACCTCCTGCATCGCGATCGCCGACTGCACCCGGGTGACCAGGCCGAGCTTCTCGAGCGCGTCCTGGATGGCCAGGGCGTTCAGCACGGTCGCGATCATGCCCATGTAGTCCGCGGTGGCGCGGTCCATGCCCGCCGCCGTGCCGCTCACGCCGCGGAAGATGTTGCCCGCGCCGACGACGATCGCGACCTCGACCCCGCGCGTATGGGCCGCGGCCACCTGGCGCGCGATGGCCGTGATGCGCTCGGGATCGATGCCGTAGCCGGCGTCGCCCATCAGGGCCTCGCCGGAGAGCTTCAGCACCACCCGCGAGAACACGGAGGGCGGCGCCCCGCCGTGGGCGGGGCGGCCGTCCCCCGGGCTGTCCGAGGCCCTACTGCCCACCGAGCTCGAAGCGGACGAAGCGGCGGATCGTGATGTTCTCGCCGATCTCGGCCGACAGCTGCGCACGCAGTTCCTCGATGGTGCGCGGCTTCTTCTCGGCCAGGTCCTTCACGAACTCCTGGTCGAGCAGGCAGATCTCCTTGAGGCGCTTGGCCAGCTTGCCCTCGACCGCGCGGGCGCGCGCGTGCTCGGGCACGTCCCGGGCCTGGTCCTCGTAGATCTCGCGCTCCTTGGACTTCCAGTCCTCGGGCACCTCGTCGGACGAGACGAACTGGGGGTTCATCGCCGCGACGTGCAGCGCGACGTCGTGCGAGAACTCGCGGAACTTCTCGTTGCGCGCGACGAAGTCGGTCTCGCAGTTGACCTCGAGCAGCACGCCCACGCGGCCCGCGCCATGGATGTAGCTGTCGACGACGCCCTCGTTGGCCGTGCGGCCGGAGCGCTTCTCGGCCGCGGCGACGCCCTTCTTGCGCAGCAGCGTGACGGCGGCCTCGAAGTCGCCGCCGGTCTCCGTCAGCGCCTTCTTGCAGTCCATCATGCCCGCGCCGGTCGACTCGCGAAGCTGCTTCACCTGCTGCGCCGAGATGGCGGTGCTCACTCAGATCCTCCCTGTCGCGATCGTGGTGGCCGCGCTACTCGGCGGCGGGGGCGGCGGGCGCCTCGGTGGCGGCGGCCGCGGGCGCCTCGGTGG
>DATMJR010000083.1:0-14751 GCA_035553775.1 Miltoncostaeaceae bacterium
CGATAGCCCGGCCCGCGCGGTCCCCCCTCGCGACGTGCGGGCAGGACCGCACGCGCCGCCCGGGCCGGGCTATCGTGGGGGCATGAGCGCGACGCCCCCGCAGCCGGAGCCGGTGGCCGAGGCGCTGGCGCGCGTCGCCGCCGCGCCGCAGGGCCTGCTCGGGCTGGGGATGCCGCGCTGCGCGGCGTGCATGCTGCTCCCGGCGTCGCTCGCCGAACTCGCCGACGCCCGGCCGGAACTCGTGGTGGCCATGGGCGAGTTCGCGGGACCCGAGGACTGGGCCGAGCGCGAGCGGCTGCTGTGGCCGCGCGGGATCCACGTGAGCCGCAACTCCGTCCCGGCGCTCGCCCTCCTGGTGGACGGCGAGGTCGTGGCGAGCCGCGCCGGCGGCGGCCCCGCCCACCGCATCGAGTCGTGGATCGCGCCTCGCCTCGGCCCTCCGGCCCGGCCGGTTCCCGAGGGCCCGACCCCGGCGGAGCGCGAGGCCCTCGCCGCCCTCGAGGGCCGCATCGCCCATCACCGCGCCGTCAAGGGCTGGCGCCAGGCGGGCCTCGGACCCGCCTAGGGCCGGGGCCCGCGCAGGTCGAACACGGCCGCGAGCAGATCGTGCGACTCCGTCGCCTCACCCGCCGCCGCCGTCGCGACCGCCTCGTGCACCAGCCGGTCGATGGCCGGACGGCGCACCCAGAGTCCCCCGCAATCGGGGCAGTAGTCGCACCATAGGTTGAGCCGCTCGGTCGTCCGCAGGCGGGTCGTCGTGCAGTCGGGGCACCGCATCGCTCCTCCTCACCGGTGGGGGCGTCGACGGAGGGCGCCCGCGCCCGGCCGGCGCACTCCCTTGACGCACGCATATTAGTTCCCGTATTTCTTATCGTGCAACGGGAAGCGGCTATTTGCCGCCCCGCCCCCGACATGAGGAGTGCGCTGCGATGCAGACCACGGCGAGCGGCCGCAGGGTGGTGACGGTGATCCCCGGCGACGGGATCGGCCCCGAGGTGGTGGAGTCCACGCGCCGCATCATCGACGCGACGGGTGCCGCCATCGAGTGGGAGGAGCGCGACGCCGGCGAGAGCGTGTTCCTGCGCGGCCTGCCGTCGGGGGTGCCGCCCGAGACCATCGAGTCGATCCGCCGGACGCGCACGGTCCTGAAGGGTCCTCTGGGCACGCCGGTCGGGTTCGGCGAGAAGAGCGCCAACGTCACCCTGCGCAAGCTCTTCGAGACCTACGGCAACCTGCGGCCGGTACGCGAGCTCCCCGGCGTCATCACCCCCTACTCGGGGCGCGGGATCGACCTGGTGATCGTCCGCGAGAACGTCGAGGACCTGTACGCGGGCATCGAGCACCAGCAGACCCCGGGCGTAGCCCAGTGCCTGAAGCTGATCTCGCACAAGGGCTGCGAGAAGATCGCGCGCCTCGCCTTCGAGGTCGCCCGCGCCGAGGGGCGCACCCGGGTGGCGTGCTTCACCAAGTCCAACATCATGAAGCTCACCGAGGGGATGCTGAAGCGGACCTTCGAGGAGATCGCGACCGAGTACCCCGACATCGAGTCGTGGCACGTGATCGTCGACAACGGCGCGCACCAGCTGGTGAAGGCCCCCGAGCAGTACGACGTGATCGTGACCACGAACATGAACGGGGACATCCTCAGCGACCTGACCTCGGCGCAGGTCGGCGGCCTCGGCTTCGCACCGTCGGCCAACCTCGGCAGCGACGTCGCCATCTTCGAAGCGGTGCACGGCAGCGCCCCCAAGTACGCCGGCCGCGACGTGATCAACCCGACGGCGCTGATCCTGTCCGGGGTCATGATGCTGCGCCACATCGGCGAGTTCGAGGCGGCCTCCGCGATCGAGCACGCCATCGTCGTGACGCTCCAGGACGGGAAGTACCTGACGCGCGACGTCGTGGGCGACGCCAAGGCCGCCGGCACCCGGGCCTACACGGACGCGATCATCGCCAACCTGGGCCGGCGGTCGGAGCACTGGGCGGTGCGCGAGCACCAGCCGATCCGGATGCCCCAGGTCACGACCGACCCGGACCCGGTGAAGGTCTCGGCCCGGCGGGTGGTGGGCGCGGACGTCTTCGTCGAGAGCGGCCTGCACGCCGAGGACCTCGGCCGGTCGATCGAGCAGCTCGTGAGCGACCTGCCGATCGCGCTGAAGATGGTCTCCAGCCGGGGCACCAAGGTCTACCCGGCGATGGGCGCGATGACCGACGAGGTCGACCACTGGCGCTGCCGGTTCATCCCACGCAACGGCAACGGGGAGATCAGCGACGAGGCCCTGCTCGGGCTGGTGGGGCGCATCGCGACCACCCACCGCTGGATGCACATCGAGAAGCTGCAGGAGTTCGACGGCGAGCTCGCGTTCACCAAGGCGCAGGGCGAGGACTGAGCCGCCCCCCCGCGGGGCCGGCGACCGCCGGCCCCGCCCATGGGCTCGGGGTTCCCGGAGGCGATCGGCTAGGGGCGCGCCGAGCGCGACGCCGTTCGCACCTCGCGCCACGCGCTGACGTTCCCGGCCGCATCCCGGACCCGCACGAACACGCTCCCGCGCGCGCCCGGCGTCGCCGCCACGCGGGTCCGGTACGCCCTCCACGGCGTCGATGCGGTGCGCGAACGGGCGACCTGCACGTCGGCGACGCCGGACAGGTTGTCGCGCGCCCGCAGGATCACCGACACCGGACGCGCACGGGGGCCGCGACGCGCCAGCGCACCGGCCCCCGAGGGCGGTGCCATGCGCGCCGCCAGGATCACCGGCGCCGTCTGGTCGAGGATGATGTCGTCGGTGTACTGGACGTCGTCGACGCCCATCACCGTGCCGAGCCCGTCGAGCGCGACCTGGCTCACGAACCGCACGTAGACCGTCTTCGGGAGGCGCTCCGGACCGGTGCTCGCCAGCGTCCAGGGGATGGACGCGGAGGACGCCGGATCCGCGAGCGGCACCAGCGTCGACGTGCCGAACCCGCCGTCGTTGGAGATCCGGACCGCGGCCACGTTGTGGGGTTGCGGGGCGATGAGCGTCAGCTGCACCTGCGGCGTGGACGTGTAGAGCGCCCCGGCGTCGACGGTGACGCCGGGGACGCCGGCCGGGGCCGGCACCACGCGCTGGTCGATGCCGCCACCGGCCGCCAGGGCGGCGCCCGGCAGGAGGCACGTCGCGGCGACGAGGGTGAGTGTGCGGAGCGGCACGGGAGACCTCCGGACGACGACAACCGATTGGCGGGGACCCACGGTTGTCATCGGCAGGCCACGCCCGCTGCTGAGACCGGCGGACATGCCATCTCCGGTTCGCACGGCGCCCCGTCCCACGCGCGGCCGTCACCCCCGCGCCCGCACTCAGGCCCCCGCGTACTCCTCGTCGGTGACCTCGGCGCCCCACTCGGCGTTGGCGCCGGCCTCGTCCACCTCGTGCACGGCCAGATGGGTCATGAACGTCGCCGGCCCCGCTCCGTGCCAGTGGTCCTCGCCGGCCGCGAAGACCACGGTGTCGCCCGCCCGCACGATCTCCACGGGCCCGCCGCGCCGCTGGACCCGGCCGGTCCCTTGCGTGATGTGGATCACCTGGCCGAACGGGTGCCGGTGCCACGCGGTGCGCGCGCCGGGCGCGAAATGCACGCTCACCACGCGCACCCGCGAGGGGGCGGGCGGCGTCGCGATCGTGTCGACCCACACCTGGCCGTGGAACCACTCCGCGGGACCGGGTCGGGTGTCCGGCCGCGTACGTGTGATCTCCATGGTGCCTCCGTCGTCGTCAGGGGGTGCTGCGCCGCAGCGCGGCCAGCGCCATCCTGCCGCGTGCGATCCCCGGGAGACGGAAGCCGCGGCCCGGCTCGGGCAGCCGGTCGCCGTGGCGCACCTCCCGGTCCACGACGGTGCGGCGGCGCTCGAGCAGCGGCGTCACCGAGACCCCGTGGACCACCACCGACAGCGCGATGCTGATCAGCGCCACGTCGATGATCGTGCGGGCGTCGCCCTCGCCCAGGCCGTGGGTGACGGCGAAGGACAGGTAGTACAGCGAGCCGATGCCGCGCACCCCCAGCCACGCGAACAGGCGCTTGTCGTACGGATGGACCGGGGAGCGCAGCAGCCCCAGGGCGACCGACACCGGCCGCAGCACGAACACCAGCAGCAGGGCGACGACGAGCGACATCGGGTCCAGCTCGGAGTGGGCGAGCATGGCCCCCACCAGCACCACCAGTGCCAGCTCCCCGATGCGCTCCAGCTGCTCGTTGTGCTCGAGCAGCGCCCGGGCCATGTAGGCGGGCGCGTGCCGCGGGTGCGTCTCGGCGCCCGCCGCCGGGTCTCGGGCCTCCTCGGAGGGCTCGTCGCCGAGCTCCCACCGCTCGATCTGCCGCACGGCGACGCCGGCCGCGAACGCGGCCAGGAAGCCGTACGAGTGCACGGCCAGGGCGGCACCGTAGGCCAGCGCGACGATGCCCAGCGCGATGAAGTCGTCGAAGCCGGTCGCCGCGCGGTGGAAGCGGCGGGCGTAGAGGACCAGCCGCGTGACCAGCACGGCGATGATCGCGCCGACGGCGAGCCCGGCGACGATCGCCCAGATCAGGTCCACCCCCACCCACCGGAGCCCGTTCGGGCCCAGCTCGTGCAGGCCGATGATGCCGAGCCCCAGCATCACGAAGGGGAATGCCGTCCCGTCGTTGAGCCCGGCCTCGGTCGTCAGCCCCCGGCGCAGGACGTCGCGGTCGAAGGGCCCCCGCAGCCGCACCTCGGCGGCCAGCACGGGGTCGGTGGGCGCCAGCACCGCGCCGAGCAGGATCGCGACGCCGACCGACACGTCCAGCAGCAGCACCGCGGTCACGGCGATCAGGCCGACGGTGATGGCCATCGACCCGAAGGCCAGCCGCAGCGGCACCATCCACAGGTCGCGCCGCAGCGGGACCCGGATCGCGAGGCCGGCCCCGAACAGCGACACGACCACCGCGATCTCGGTGAGCACCTCGAGGAGCTCGGCCTCGGCGAACGGATCGAACGAGAGCAGACCCGTCACCCAGGGTCCGAGCAGGACGCCGACGCCGAGGTACAGCACCGGCACCGACATCGGCAGGCGGTCGACCGCCGACCCGGCGAGCGCGACGCCCACCAGGAGGACCCCCGCGATCAGGAACCATTCCACGCGCGCCACAGTCCCCGTCGGCCGGGGCGGCGAACCCTGCCGCCGTGGCGCGGCGGGTGCCGGGCGAGAGGAGCCGGCCGTCCCCCGCCCGGCGGTGCCGGGCGGGGGACGGCGCGGGTGCTACGGGGAGACCTGCGTCGCCCGGAAGTCGTCGATGTAGACGACGCCCGTCTGCGAGATGTTGTCCGAGCGGTAGTAGCCGAGCTTGGTGTAGTTCCGGTAGCCCGGGTACAGCGTGCGGATGTAGGTCTTCTGCCCCGCGGGCTGGCCGTTCACGAACAGCTCGACGAAGCCCGTGTCGTCGCGGCCCGACCACTTGACGTGCAGCTGCATGCGGTACCAGACGTTGCGCTGCACCGGCGTCGACCAGATCGTCTTCGGCCCGCTCGCGCTGGAGCCGTCGCCGTTCTTCGGCCAGACCTGGAGCCGGAACACGTTGTTCTCGGCGTAGAACGCGACGGGCGGCTGACCGCCGCTGCGCTGGGAGTGGAACTGGGTCACGACCTGCCACCCGCCGCCGCCGGCGTTCGGGAAGCTCTGGTCGAACATGACGGCCCAGCTGTACCAGCGCTCCTGGCCCTCGGTGTCGAGCGTGTCGATCGACACCTCGGAGCGGTCGCCGCTGGAGTTGATCGGGTCGTCGCCCTGGCGCACCTCGAAGCGCGCCGCGTGGCTGCCCTGCGCCACCGGCGAGGTGACGATGGCGGCGCGGTCGCGGGAGACCGCCTGGTAGCTGCTGGTGCCCGCGAAGCCGTTCTCGAAGTCCACCCGGTGGATCAGGCGCCCGGGGATGTCCCCGTTGGGCGGCGGGGGCGGTGCCGGCCCCGTGCGCGGCGGCGCCGGCTCCGGACCCGGGCGCGGCGGCGTGACGGTGCCGCCGCGCGGGGCGCTGCCCGTGCGCGGGGCCGTGCCGGCGGCGGGGCCGGAACCGGCCGGGCCGCCGCCGGGGGTGGCGGCCGTCAGGGGGAGGCCGGGACCCCAGGCCAGGGCCCGCCGGACGTAGAGCAGCCCCACCTCGCGGCGGCCGTCGGGGTTGCCGAGGCCCACGTGCACGCGGCTGGCGGTGCGGCCGCTCAGGTTGATCGGCTTCGTGCGGAGGACCACGCGTCCGTTGACGCGGAGCGAGGCGCGGCCCTTGGACTGGTTCCACCGGGTGGCGAGGGTGACCTTGGTCCACTCGCGCTTCTTCACGCGCACGGGGCTCACGGTGAGCGCGCGGCGGGTTCCGTCGCGGTCCTTGAACCACGCGCCCCAGCGCAGCGCGCCGGAGCGGGTGCGCACCAGGCCCGCCTCCCAGGAGACGCCGTTGCCGGCGACCTCGATTACCGGACGCGCGCGCCGCTTGCCGATGACCTGACGGGCGAGGTTGACCTCGGCCTGGCCCACGACGGACGTGCGGGGCGCGAACTGCACCCCCATCATCACGTAGCCGGCGGGGCGGCCCCCGTCGCTGATGCGCAGGACGTCGCCGTCCGCAGGGGTGCGAACGACGCGCACCCGGCCGTGCGGGCGGCGGACGAGGGGCGTCCAGCCGCCCAGGCGGGCGTCGGACGGCTCCATCGCGAGCTGGTCGCTCTGGGACGTGGCCTCCGCCGCGACGGCGGAGACGGAGAAAGCGGAGAGCGCAGCCACCGCAGCAGCGACGCAGGCGGCAGCGGCCAGTGGCCGAGTCGCCGTGGCGTTTCGGGGCATTGGGGGACCTCGCGGGGTCGAGCCTTCGGGCGCCTGCAGCATCGGACGGCCGCGGGCACACATCGAGTGGCGGGACCCTAGCCAGGCCTCCGTCGGGGGGCAACCCCGTTACCCTCCTCCGGGCAGCCGCAACCGGCGTGCGGTAAATCCCGGACCGCACCTCCTCGAACGGGGGAGGAGGCCCGCGGCCGGAGCCGGCGAACGGGGAGGCAATGGGGATCTGGGAGGGTGGATGATCAGCAGGCGGCGGGACAAGGATGGACGGGTGCGCGTGACATTCGCCCTGAAGGAGGACAGACGGGTGTCCCTCGTCGGCGATCACAATGATTGGGACCCCCATGCCCACCCTCTGGTGCGCCGTGCCAACGGCACGCGGTCGGTGGCGCTGGTGGTCCCGGAGGGGACGCGCATCCGCTTCCGCTATCTCGCGGACGGCGGCGAGTTCTTCGACGACCCCGACGCCGAGGTCGAGGACAACGGCATGGGCGGCACCCACGGAGTGGTGACCGCCTAGCGGGACCCCCCCCGTGCGCGGCGTTGCCCGCTCGACCGATGGGGGTCTAGGGTCGAGGGCGTGACCACTCGCCGAATTCGCCGATCCCGCCGCGGGCTGCCGCCCGTCGGCGCGCGCATCGCCGCCGCCTCCACCCTCACCGTCCTCGCCGCCGCCGGCACCGCCCTCGCGTTCGCCGGCGACCTCGCCATCGTGTCCGTCACCTCGTCCGGGGGCGGGGCGAACGGGGCCTCCTTCACGCCGCGCGTCTCGGGGGACGGCCGCTTCGTGATGTTCAGCTCCGACGCCCAGAACCTCGTGGGCGGCGCGGGCGGGCGCCGGCAGGTGTACCGGCGGGACATGGCGACCGGGCAGGTGCTGCTGGTCTCGCGCGCCAACGGCGCCGGCGGGGCGCCGGGAACGTCCACCTCGTACCAGGACGCGGCCGCGAGCCGGGACGGCAACCGCGTCGTCTTCGGCTCCGAGGCCGACAACCTGTCGACCGTGGACGACAACGGCGTCCAGAACATCTTCCTGCGCGACATCGCGTCGGGGCAGACGATCCTCGTGAACCGGGCGGACGGTCCGGACGGCGTCGCCGCGGAGTTCGGCTCCTTCCACCCGGCGATCTCCGCCGACGGCCGCTGGGTGGCCTTCACCTCGCTGTCGGACGCGATCACCGCCGAGGACGACGACACCTCGACCGACGTCTTCCTGCGCGACACCTTCCTCGGCCGCACGTACTTCGTCAGCCGCAGCGCCCCGGGTGTGACCCCCGCGATCGGCGACTCGCGCTGGGCCTCCGTCTCGGGCGACGGGCGCTACGTGGCCTTCGAGTCGGAGTCTCCGACGCTGACGCCCGGCGAGGACCATCCCGGACAGGACGTCTTCGTCTACGACCGCGTCACCACCGGCGTCAGCCTGGTGAGCCGCGGCCCCGGCGGCGTCGCGGACGGCCCCTCCGGCCGCCCGTCGATCTCGGCGGACGGCCGCTTCATCGCGTTCGAGTCGAACGCCAACAACCTGCACCCCGGGGACGTGGAGGGCGACACGGACGTCTTCGTCCGGGACCAGCTCACCGGGCAGGTCACGCTGGCGAGCCGGGCCGACGGGTTCGCGGGCCTCCCCGGCGACGGGGGCTCGACCCAGCCGGACATCAGCGAGGACGGCCGCTTCGTCGCCTTCACCTCGGACGCCAACAACCTGAGCGCCGCCGACCGCGACGACTTCACGCAGGACGTCTTCGTACGGGACCTCGCGCTGCACCGCACCACGCTGGCGAGCCGCGCGCAGGGACCGGCCGGGGCGGCGGCCGGCGACAGCTCCGACGACCCGGCGATCTCGCCGGAGGGGCGGTTCGTCGCGTTCGAGTCCGACGCCGACAACCTCGGCCCCCAGGGCAACCCGGCGGTCCGCAACGTCTTCCTGCGGGAGGTGGTGGGTGCGGACGCCCCACCACCGCCGCCTCCGCCGCCGCCCGGAGGCGGCGGCACGGTGACGCCGCCCCCTCCGCCCGTCAGCACGGTGGGTGGTCCTGTGATCAGCCTCAGCGGCGGACGTCTCCAGGCCGGCAGATGGCGTGCCGGCCGTCTGGTGGGCGCCTCCTTCCAGGGCTCCCTGGCCGTCGCGGGAGGCCCCAGGGGGGTGCGCGTCACCGCGACCGTCCGCGGCCGCCCGGTCGTGTCCGTGATGCGCGGGCTCCGCAATGGCGTGCAGCCCCTCCGGGTCTCTCTTCCGCCAAGTGCCCCCCCGGGGCCGTACGTCGTCACGATCACGGACCTCGGCTCGGGCGTCCGCCTCGCCCCGATCTTCAGCCGCTTCGTCCTGCCGGCGCCGCGGCAGGGCATCGCCAGGACCGTCGTCCTCACGAACACCCGCGGCGGCACCGGCCGCAGGAAGGTGCTGCCCGCCTCCGGTCCGGATATGAACGCGGGCTTTGTGTTCACCGCTCTTCCGGTCGGCACGCGAAGGGCGACGATCAGTTTCCGCGACCCAGTGGGTGTGGTCACCACCGTTCCCAAACCGATCGTCGGACGTGGCGTCAGCGCGTTCATCAGCGTCCGGCCCAAACTCCGCACGGGGCGATGGACGATCACGCTCTCCGTCCGAAATCAGGTCGTCGCCCGCACCTACGTGCGGATCCGATAGCCCCTGATCAGCCCACAGAGGTCCGGGGCCGCACCGGGGCCGGCGGGGGCGGTGACGGCGGATCGGGCGCGGGCGGACGGACGGTGTCCGGCGCCGGCTCCGGCGGGGCCGAGTCGGTCACCGGCGGCGGTGGCGCGGGCGGCGGTGGTGGCGCCGTGAACGTGACGAGGACCGCGCGGCCACCCTCGCTCACGCGGGCCCGCACCGCCTCGTGCGCACCCCGCGCGCTCGAGAACCGCAGTGTCACGCGCCCCGGGGCGGCGCCGGCGGTGAGGCGCATGCCGGCCGCCCGCCGGTCCGCGAGCCCGCTCCGGATGCCCGCCTGACGGAGCATCACGACGGCGACGCCGTCGGCGGGGTCGGCGTCGGGGAGACTCAGGTCGCGTCCGGCGATGCGCCCGCCGGCCACGGCGATGCGCCAGGTGGTGGTCCGCCCAGCCGCCTGCGCCTCGGAGGACCGCAGCGCGGCGGCCGCCACCCGGCCGCCCAGGGGGAGGCGGGCGGTCACGTCCGGCGTCCCCCCGCCCGCCGCCGGCAGCGACAGCACCGCGCGGCGCCCGGTGTCCACCACGAGCACCCGGTCGTCACGGGTCGCGACGGCCACGGGGCGGCCGCCGGTCGCCACCAGCGCGGGCGCCCCCGCGCCCTGCGGGATCCGCGCCACGGCGCCCGCGGCCGGCACCGCCGCCACGACGCCGTCCGGCGTGAGCGCAAGGTCGGAGGGGGATGCGGGGAGCGATGCGGGTGCGTCCGCGCGCCAGGCGCCCAGGTCCACCCGCTGCACCCCGTCCGGCACCGCGACCCAGGCCGCCGCGCGCGTGGCGACCACGTCGCCGGCCGGCCCCGCCAGCGCCAGGCGCCCCGCGGTCCGCTGCCGCCCCGGCGCCCCCCGCAGGTCGACCAGGGCGCCCTCGCCGTCGGCCACGACCACGCGTCCCATCTCCGGCGCCGCCAGTCCCGTGGGCCGGAGCGCGAGGTCGGTGCACCGCGCGGCCTCGCCCTCGAGTGCGCACACCCGCCCCGCGGCGCCCCGCGTGACGGCGGCCCACACGACGCCCTCGGCGTCGCGGGTCAGCGCGACCACCTGCCCGCCGACGCCGACGGTCGCGCGAAGGCGCCCGTCGCCGTCCAGGCGGGCCACGCCCTCCCGCCCTCCGACCAGGGTCAGCCCGCCGGTGCGCAGCACCGCCCGCGGCGCGTCCGGGAACGGGACCGACGCGGCCGAGGGGCGTCCCGCCGCGTCGAGCAGGCGCACCGCGCCGGCGGGATCGGACACCGCGAGACCACCACCGCCCGCCGCGATCGCCGGACGGGGGTCCGCGACCGTGGCGACCGGCGGGGCCCCGGCGGGGGCCCCGCCGGTCGTCGCCCCCGCCGGCGCCTGGGCCGGCGGGGGCGTGGTGACCGCCCCGGCGCCGTCCCCGCCGCCGCCGACGACGAGCGCCAGGCCGTAGGCGCCCGCGGCCACCGTGGCGACGGCCGCGACCGCGGCGACCGGCAGCACGCCGGGCGCCCGCCGCCGGTGCCGCTCCGCGGGGCCGGCGCCCGAACGCGGCCGCGCCCGTGTCGCGGGCGTCGGCACCCGGTGCTCCGCCTCCGTGGCCGCCGACCCCGGCGCCACCTCCGTGGCGCCGGGGTCGGGTGTCGTCGCCCCCGGGTCGCGCGCGGTGCCCCCGCGGGCGTCGGCGTCGAACGGCGCCGGGGTCAGGGCCCGCTCGCGCGTCGACTCGTCGGCCACCGGCAGGCGGGCGCTGCGCCGCCACAGCGGTCCGCAGAGCCGCACGATCGCCTCCTCGAGATCCTGCCAGGCCGCGTCCGCGTCGGCGGGGCGGTCGGCGGGATCCTTCTCGAGCATGCGCAGGAGCCAGAGGGCCAGTTCGGGATCGATGCCCGCCTGCACGCCGCGGGGATCGGGCGGCGCCTCGTGCGCGTGGGCCATCAGGATCGCCAGGGGCTCGCGCCGCGCGAAGGGCGGCCGCCCGAGCAGCATCTCGTAGGCCATGACGCCGACGCTGTAGAGGTCGGTGCGCGGCGTGATCTCCCCGCCCCGCGCCTGCTCGGGCGCCATGTAGACGGGGGTCCCGACCACGTGGTCCGTGAGGGTCAGGTGCTCGGTGCTCGCCAGGGCCTTCGCGATGCCGAAGTCGGCCACCTTGACGCCGCCGGCGTCGGTCAGCAGGACGTTGGCGGGCTTGAGGTCCCGGTGGACCACGCCCCGGGCGCCCGCGTGGGAGAGCGCCGCGAGCACGCCCTCCAGCACCCCCGCGACCTGCGGCACGCTCAGGCCGGACATGACCCGGTGCAGCGATCCGCGCCGCAGGTACTCCATGACGATGTAGGGGACGCCGTCGCGCTCGAAGTAGTCGTGCACGGTGACGATGTTCGGGTGGTTCAGGGTCCCCGTGATGCGCGCCTCGTGGATGAACCGGCGGGCGGCGCTGGGATCGCGCGCGGCGAACGATCCCAGCTGCTTGACCGCCACCTCGCGCCCGTCGAGGTCCAGCTGGCGCGCGAGGTAGACGACCGCCATCCCGCCGCGGTCGATCTCGCGCTCGATCCGGTACCGCCCCAGCGTCATGCCGCGCTCGTCCATCGGCCGACCCTAGTGGGCTCCGCGGCGGCCGCACCAGCGCCGAAAGGACGGGCGCGCCCCCGGCACCCGGGCGGTCCCGCGGGTGCGCCATACGTCGAGGGCTCCCGATGGTCCGTGCCGGCGCAGCGCCGGGGTGCGTCGCCGGATCGCCGTGGAGGGACCCCCGTGCCAGGACGGTCCGCGACCGCGTCCGCGCGCGGCGCCGTGACCACCCCGGGGATCGCACCCGCGGCGACCGGCGGTGCGCGCCCTCCTTTCGCGGAGGCGGTTCGCGAGGCGTCGATCCCCCCGGCCACGGGTCACCGGCGACGCCCGGCGTAGGATCCGGCCGTGCGGCGCGCCCTGGCCATCGTCATCCCGGCCTACAACGAGGAGCGCCGGCTCGGCCCGACGCTCGAGGCCTGGCGGCGCTTCCTCGACGCGGAGGGCGTCGACGGCGAGATCGTGGTCGCCGACGACGGCAGCCGCGACGGCACCGCGGACCTGGTGCGCGCCGCGGCCGCCGAGGACGGGCGCGTGCGCCTCGTGGCGCTGCGGCCCAACCGGGGCAAGGGCGCCGCGGTCCGCGCGGGCGTGCGGGCGGCCGACGCCGAGGTCATCGCCTACGTCGACGCCGACCTGAACATCGCGCCCGCCCACGTGCCCGCCGCCCTGGCGCGCATACGGGCCGGCGCCGACCTGGTCGTCGGCCGGCGCGGGCTGCGGGAGTACGCGGGCGAGGAGCGGAGCACCGCGCGCCTGGTCGCCGGGCTGGCGGTGCAGGTGACCCGCCGGCTGCTCGTGCTGCCGACGATCGTGGACACCCAGGCGGGCTTCAAGGTCTTCCGCGGCCCGCTCGCGCACGAGGTGTTCGCGGCGACGCGGATCGACTCGTTCGCCTTCGACATCGAGGCGCTCTTCCTTGCGCGCCGACGGGGGGCGCGCATCGTCGAGATGCCCGTGACGGCCGAGTTCCGCGACGAGTCGACGTACGACCTGCGGCGCCATCTGCCGCCCTTCCTGCGCGACATCGCCCGCATCCGGCTGCACGCCCTCCGTGGGCGCTACCCCCGCCGGGTCAGGGGCGGCGGGCGTCGAGGTCGAGGCGCCAGTGGTCGAGCTCGAACGGGGACCGGTCCGCCGCCGCCCGGCTGACCACGGCGTCCAGCAGGGCGTCGCGCGCCGCCTCGGACGTGAGCCGGGCGAGATGGCTCCGCAGCGTGATCGCGCGCAGGTGGTCCCGCATGGCGGCCGGGCCGGTCAGCCGCACCGGCGCCGGGGTGGCGGCGGTGAGCACCTCGGTGAAGCCGGCACCCACCAGCCGCGCGTGCGCCGTCGGGGCGTCGGAGAACTCCCAGGGTCCGGGCCAGCCGCGCAGCGGTGCCAGCCGCGCGTCGCGGTCGGCGGCGTCCCGGACGTGCGCCCGGATGCGCGCCAGGTTCGGGCCGCCGCCGCACTGCGCCACCAGCCGGCCGCCGGGGCGCAGCACGCCGTGGAGCGCGCGGAAGGCCGCCGGGTGGTCGGTGACGTGGTGGAGCACGGCGTTCGGGAACACCGCGTCGACCGGCTCCGGCAGGCGGAGCCGCGTGAGGTCCGCGTGCACGAGCGTGAGCCGCCCGCCCGCCACCGGCTCCAGGTGCTCCCGGGCACGGGCCAGCATCGCGGCGCTCGCATCGACGCCCACCACGTGCCCCCGCGGCAGCCGCCCCAGCAGGTGGGCGGTGAGCCGGCCGGAGCCGCAGCCCGCGTCCAGCACCCGCTCGTCACCCCGCAGGGGCAGGCGGGCGAGCACGCGCAGGCCCCATGCCACCTGCGGGTGACCGAGCCGGTGATACGCCTCCGCGTCCCATTCGCGCGGCGCGTCGCTCACGTCGCGGGCGGGTCCAGGCCCAGCCGCTCGTCGACGCGGTCCATCCACGCCCCGTCGAGGGCCTGCATGGTCGACACCCCGTGCCATTCCGCGCGGCGCAGCGCCTGCGGCCGGTCGTCGACGTACAGGACCTGCGCGGGCGGCACCCCCAGCTGCGTGAGCTGCGCGAAGGCCCGCGGGTCCGGCTTGACCAGCCCGGTCATGCTCGACACCAGGAGGGGCGACAGGAGCGGTGTGAGCCCCGCGCGGTCCAGCACCGGCAGCACCCACTCCCCCCGCTGGTTGGACAGCACGCCCACGGGCACGCGCTCCGCCCATCGCCGGACGCGGGCGGCCCCGGGCAGCGGCTCGAGCATCCGGGTGGTGAGCTCGGTCTGCCAGCGGGCCGTCGCGCCAGGAACCCCGGCCTGCGCGGTGAACACGTCCCAGAACTCCTCGACGCTCATCTCCCCCGACCAGAAGGGCCGGAAGAGCCGCGTGTTGAAGAACCGCCACAGCTGCTGCTCGCTCTGGGGGCTGAGTTCCGCGAGCTGGGCGATCACCTGCGGCATCGCCGAGGGGAGCACGACCCCGCCGAGGTCCAGGATCAGGTGCGCCACCGGCGGCGCCGCGCGCGCCGCTCCTCGGGGGTCAGGCTCATGCGCCGGATCCTACGAGGACGCCCGCCCCCGTGGCCCGGACCCTAGACTCGGCCACCGTGACGACCGGGCCCGAGGCGACGGAGGGGGCGGATGCGCCGTCCGCGGCGCCGCCGGTGGCGCACCTGATCCTGGACCTCGGCGGGGTCGTGCTCCCCTCGGCGATGCCGCAGGTGATCGCCCAGCTCGCTCTGGGGGCTGAGTTC
>DATMJR010000084.1:0-5386 GCA_035553775.1 Miltoncostaeaceae bacterium
GCCGAGGCGGGCGGCTCCATGACCCGGGTGCCGGCGGTGGCGGGCCCAAGCACGCCCGTCTGCCCGGTGACGCCGTCCAGGCGCGCGCGCACGTCGTGCAGCGCGGCCGAGAACTCGTCGGCGGTGCGGTAGCGCTCGGAGGGGCGCTTGGCGAGCGCCTTCAGCACCACCCCCTCCAGCTCCGCCGGCACCGACGGCTCGTACACGCTGGGGGGCACGGGCGGCTCGTTGATCTGCTTCATCGCCACCGCGACGGGCCGCTCGGCGTCGAACGGCACCCGGCCCGTGAGCATCTCGTACAGCACGATGCCGACCGCGTAGCAGTCGCTGGACGGGGTCACCTCCCCGCCCCGCGCCTGCTCCGGCGACAGGTACTGCGCGGTCCCGATCACGGAGCCCGCCTCGGTCATCTCCGAGTCGGCGCCGGCTCGGGCGATGCCGAAGTCGGTGACCTTCAGGGTGCCGTCGTCCGCCATGATCACGTTCTGGGGCTTGACGTCCCGGTGGATCACGTCCCGGCGGTGGGCGGCGGCCAGCGCGGACAGGATCTGCAGGCCGGCCTCGACGGTCTCGTCGGCGCTGATCGTGCCGCGGCGCCGGATGATCGTCTTCAGGTCCGGTCCGGGCAGGTACTCCATGACGATGTAGTAGGTCTCGCCGGCCTCGCCGCGGTCGAACACCTGCACGATGTTCGGGTGGTTCAGCTGGGCCGCGGCCGACGCCTCGCGCCGGAAACGCTCCACGAAGGTCGGGTCCGCCGCGTAGCGGTCGGCGAGCACCTTGACGGCCACCGGCCGCCCGAGCTCCTGGTCCTGCGCGCGGTAGACCCGCGCCATGCCCCCGGTACCGAGCACGTCCTCGATGCGGTACCGGCCGCCGATCACGTCGCCGGGGCGGACGCCGTCCATCAGCTGCTCCTCCTGATCGCCGCCTCCATGACCTGGCGCGCGATCGGCGCCGCCTCCACGCCGCCGGTGCCCGGCGTCGACTCCAGCACCACGGCGACGGCCACCCGGGGGGCGCGCGCCGGGGCGAAGCCGATGAACCACGCGTTGTTGATCCCCGGGGTCTCGGTCTCGGCGGTGCCGGTCTTGCCGGCCACGTCGAGGCCCGCCAGGGCCGCCGCGGTGCCCGTGCCCTCCCGCACCACGTTGCGCATCATCTGGGTCACCTGCGCGGAGGTCTGCGCCGAGCACACCTGCCGCAGCTCCTCGGGCCGGTTCTCGCGCACCACGGCGCCGCCGCGGTCGGTGATCGTCTGCATCAGGTGCGGGCGCATGAGCGTGCAGCCGTTGGCGACGGTCCCGGCCACCATCGCCATCTGCAGCGGGGTCACGCCGAGCTGCTCCTGGCCGATCGCGACCCGCGCCACGTCGATGCCCTGCTCGCCGTTGGGCAGCAGGGTGCGCCCCCGGTACCGGCCGGACGCGATGGTGCCCGAGTCGGGCAGGTCGATGGCGGGCGTCTCGCCGAACCCGAAGGCCTCCATGGTCGATCCCAGGCGCTCCTGTCCGAGCACCTGTCCCAGCCGGGCGTAGGTGGTGTTCACCGAGAAGGTCAGGGCCTCCGTGAGCGAGTGGCGCCCGAAGACGCGGCCGCCGAAGTTGGTGATCGGGCGGCCCGAGGCCGGCAGCCGGCCCGTGTCGTCGAACTCGCTCGTCGGGGTGTAGCCGAGGTCGGACTCCAGTGCCGCGACCGTGGTGACGACCTTGAAGGTCGACCCCGGCGCGTAGAGCCCCGCGGTGGCCCGGTTGAGCAGCGGGGCGTTGTCCTCGGCGCGGATCCGGGCGAATTCGCCGCCCACCCGGCCCAGGTCGAAGTCTGGGGAGGAGGCCATGGCGAGCACCCGGCCCGTGGACGGCTCCAGCGCCACGATGGCCCCGCGCCGCCCGATCAGCTGCTGGTCGGCCACGCGCTGCACACGGGTGTCGAGCGTCAGCCGCACGTCCGCACCCCGCGCGGCCCGCAGGCGCAGGCGCACGAGCAGCGGCTCGGTGCCGTAGTCGCCCGCGAGGAACCGGTCGTACCGCTCCTCGATGCCGGTGTTGCCCTGCTGCGGCGTGGCGTAGCCCACCACGTGGGGCGCGAGCGCCCCGTTGGGGTAGCCGCGCACGAAGACGTCCTGGCCGCCGCGGCGCACCTCGATGCTGCGCGCCAGCACCACGCGGTCGGCGCTGATGATGCGGCCCCGGTCGATGAGCCGCTCGCGCTGCGCGGCCTGGGGGTTGTCGGCGCGGTCGTTGAGCGACGGCGCCGCGACCACCTGCCAGTACCCGAGCATGAGCGCGAGCACGGCGAACGCGACCGACAGCAGCAGGAAGAGACGCGTGATGGAGCGGTTCACGCGGGCGCCCCCGCCTGCTCGGGCGCCTCCTCGGGCACCGCGGCACGCCGCCGCCGGGCCGTGGGCCGCCACGGACGCCGGGTGCGGTGGCTCACGAGCAGCAGCAGCGCGATCAGGGCGAAGTTGACGACCACGCTCGAGCCGCCGTAGCTCATGAACGGCAGGGTCACGCCGGTCAGCGGGATCAGGCGGATCACGCCGCCGACGATGATGAACGCCTGCAGCCCGACCACCGTCGTCAGGCCGACCGCCAGCAGCTTGGAGAACCCGTCGTTCGCCTGGGCGGCGATCACGAGGCCGCGCGCGATGAGCAGGATGAAGGCGCACAGCAGGCCCAGGGCGCCGATGAACCCGAGCTCCGCGGCGACCGCCGTGAAGATGAAGTCGGTGTCGAGCACGGGCACGACGAACGAGCCGTCGTCACGCACCAGGAAGCCCTTGCCCCAGCCCGGGCCGAACATGCCGCCGTCGGCGAGCGCGTAGAGCGACTGGACCAGCTGGAAACCGCGGCCCTGGGGGTCGTCGAAGGGGCGCAGCCAGGCGTCCACCCGGTCCTGGATGCGCGGCACAACCGCCCACACGGCGACCGCGCCCGCCAGGAAGAGCGCCAGGCCGACGCCGGCGTAGGCGGCGCGCCCGGTGGCGACGTAGAGCATCGCCAGGAACACCCCGAAGAACAGCAGCGCCGTGCCGAAGTCGTTCAGCACCACCACCAGCGCGAGCGCCGCGCCGAGCAGCGCGAGCATGGGCCCGAGCACCGCGAGCGGCGGCGCGGGCACGCCCAGCATCCGCCGCGTCGGGACCGCCAGCAGCTCGCGCTTGTCGCGCAGGTAGCCGGCCAGGAACACCACAAGCAGCAGCTTGGCCAGCTCGCCTGGCTGGACCGTCTGGCCGCCGGGGAGGGTGATCCAGAGGCGGGCGCCGTAGATCTCGGTGCCGAACAGCATCGTGATCACCAGCAGCAGGACCGCGCTCAGCCCGATCAGGTAGCGGTAGCGCTCCAGCACGTGGTGGTCGGGCATCAGCACCAGCACCCCGATGAACACCGCGGCGCCCACCGCGAGCCACAGCACCTGATTGCGCGCGAGCGCCGGGTCGATGCGGTGCAGCGTCACCAGCCCGATGGCGGCGACGACGCCCACGATGGGCAGCACGTAGGGGTCCGCCTGCGGCGCCCGCAGGCGCAGCGCGAGGTGCATCAGCACGAACAGCCCCACGGCCACGGCGGCGACGGGCAGCGGGCCGGGCTCGACCGCGTCCGCGCGGGCGGACGCCACCGAGGCGACCCCGAGCAGGCCGATGACTGCGCCCGGCAGGAGGAAGCCGAGCTCGCGGGTGCGCGGCGAGATCACCGCGGGACCGTCAGCCGGCTCCGGGCCGGACCACGGGTCCGACGCCGGGGACGCTCCGGTTGGGGACGACCGGCTCGGGCACCACCAGATCGGGCAGACCCGCGGTCCAGACGATGCGGGCGGCGCGCGCGACGGTCTCGTTGACCCCGCTGATGCCGCCCAGGGACCCGGCCTCGGCCGCGGGCACGCCCGTGTCCTGCCAGCGCGCGCGCAGGTCCAGCGGGCCCACGTCGACGCCGCGCATCACCCAGACCGTGTCGCCCGGGCCCGTGGCGAGGGAGTAGGAGCGCGACACCGCCCACGCGGCGGCGCCGACGACCAGGGCGAGCGCCACCACGACGCCGACCAGCACGGGCGCGGGGCCGCGCCGCCGCCCCCCGCGCTGCAGCACGCGCGGCGGCGCCGCGGCCTCGCTGCCGGCGCGCGGGGGCGGGCCCGTGCCGCCGATGACCTTGGTGGTGCGGTTGGGCCGCTCCTCGGTGGGCCGGGTGCCGTCCGGCGTGGTGATGGGCGGGTACTCCTGGGTGTCCGATGCGATCTGGGTGGGGTCCACCTGGACCGCCGGGCCGCGCCCCACCCGGGCGAGCACCACCGTGACGTTGTCGGAGCCGCCGTTGGCGTTGGCCAGGTCCACCAGGGCGTCGGCCGCCGTCGCCAGGTCGGGCGTCCCGGCGAGCACCTGCGCGACGTCCGGGTCGGGGACCTCGGTGTAGAGGCCGTCGCTGCACAGCAGCAGCACGTCCCCGTCCTCGAGGGCGTGCGCGTAGGTGTCGACCTTGACGTCGGGCTCGGCGCCGAGCGCGCGGGTAATGACGTTGCGGTGCGGGTGGTTCTCGGCCTCCTCGGGCGAGAGGCTGCCGCGGCGCACGAGCTCGGCCACGACCGAGTGGTCGTCGGTGAGCCGCTGCAGCTCGCCGCCCCGCCACAGGTAGGCGCGGGAGTCGCCCACGTGCACGATGCTGACCCCGTCGCCGTCGAGGGTGGCCGCGGTCATGGTGGTGCCCATCCCCGCCTTGGACGGGTCCTGGGCGGCCATCCGCCGGATCGCGCGGTTGGCGTTCTCGAGGGCCATGCGGATCGTCTGCGGGTCGGCCGGGGGCCGCACGGCCTCGATCGCCTCGACCGCCATCTGCGAGGCCACCTCGCCGGCGAGCGCGCCGCCCATGCCGTCGGCAACCGCGACCAGGTGCGCGGCCGCGAAGGCGCGGTCCTCGTTGTGGTCGCGCACCCGTCCCGTGTCCGAGCGCTCGGCCAGCTCGACGATGTGAAGCTCCGCGTCCGCCACCGTCACTCCTCGTACCGAAGCGTCGTCTCGCCCATGCGCAGCACGTCACGCGGCCGCAGCTGGGCGCCCTCGACGCGCTGGCCGTTCAGGAACGTGCCGTTCGTGGAGCCCAGGTCCTGCACCTGGTAGAAGGACCCGCGCCGCAGGATGCGCGCATGCACGTGCGACACGTAGGTGTCGTCCAGGTGGAGGTCGTTCGAGCGCGACCGGCCGATCGTGAGCCCCCCGCCCAGCGGAATCTCCTCCCCGGGATCGCGTCCCGGCCCGCCCTCGACCACCAGGCGCGGCGACAGGTTCGCCGCGAGGGCGTGCGCCGTGCTGTCGCTCTCGCGGAGCCGGCCGTTGCCGGTCTCGGTGGCCGGCTCGGGCACCACCAGATCGGGCAGACCCGCGGTCCAGACGATG
>DATMJR010000085.1:0-3350 GCA_035553775.1 Miltoncostaeaceae bacterium
CCGCGGCATCGCCGCCCCGCAGCCGCGTCCCGGGCAGCCGCAGCAGATCGCCCACGGTCAGCCGCATCGGCCCGTCCCCCGCCTCATGCCGTCGCCCCCCTCGCCGCCAGCACCTCGCGTGCCACCTCCCGGTCGTCGAACGGGCGGACCACACCGGCGACCTCCTGGCCGCGCTCGTGCCCCTTGCCCGCGATCAGCACCACGTCCCCGGCCGATGCCAGCGCCAGGGCGTCGGCGATCGCGCGGCGCCGGTCCGGCTCCACCCGCAGCTCGGCCGGCCCGTCCCCGGCGCCGGCGAGCACCTCCCGGATGATGGCGTCCGGGTCCTCGGAGCGGGGGTTGTCGGATGTCACCAGTGCGACGTCCGCCAGCCGGCGGGCGACGGCGCCCATCAGCGGCCGCTTGCCCCGGTCGCGGTCGCCGCCGCAGCCGAACACCGTGATCACGCGCCCGTCCGTGAGCCCGCGCACCGCGCGCAGCACGTTCTCGAGGGAGTCCGGCGTGTGGGCGTAGTCGACGAGCACCTGGAAGGGCTGCCCCTCCTCCACGGGCTCCAGGCGCCCCGGCACGCCGCGCAGGGCCGCGATCCCGCGGGCGACGGCCTGGTGCGGCAGCCCCAGCAGCTCGCCCGCCGCCATCACGCCCACGACGTTCTGCAGGTTGAAGCGGCCGCGCAGGGCGGTCTCCACCTCGAGCACCCCGCGCGGCGTGTCGACGGCGGCCCAGGTCCCCCGGGCGTGGAACCGGTGGGCCCGCACGCGCACGTCGGCGGGCGCGTCCACGGCGTGGCCGAGCAGCCCGAGCTCGTCGGCCAGCCGGGCGCCCCAGGGGTCGTCGCGGTTGGCCGTGCCGGGCGGATCGTCGCCCTCGCCCGTCGGGCGGTCGAACAGCCGCCGCTTGGCGGCGAAGTAGTCGTCGACGTCACGGTGGTAGTCCAGGTGGTCGCGGGTGAGGTTGGTGAACACGGCGGCCGCGAACGGCACGCCGGCGACGCGCCGCTGCGCGAGGGCGTGGGAGGACACCTCCATCGCGCAGGCGGTGTCGCCGGCCGCGACCATGTCGGCGAACAGGGCGTGCAGGCCGACCGGACCGGGGGTGGTGTGGCCGGCCGGCACGGGGCGGCCGCCGACCACCGCCCCCACGGTGCCCACGAGCCCCGCGCGGTGACCGGCCGCCTCGAGCACCGCGCGCAGCAGGTACGCCGAGGTGGTCTTGCCGTTGGTGCCGGTGACCCCGACCACCGTGAGGCGGTGCGCGGGACGGCCGGCGAGGGCGGCCGCGGCGAGCGCGAGGGCGAGCCGCGCGTCGGGCACCAGCACCTGCGGCACGGGCAGGGGCAGGGGGCGCTCCACCACCAGGGCGGCGGCCCCGGCCGCGACGGCGGCGGGCGCGAAGTCGTGGCCGTCGGCGGCCACGCCGCGCACGCAGACGAACAGGTCCCCGGGGGCGGCGTCGGCGGCGCGCGGCGCGACACGGCGCAGCGCGGGCTCGCCGTCGGCCGGGGAGGGGGCGTCGCCGCCGCCGGGCGCCAGGAGGCGCGCGCCGGGCACGGCCTGGACGAGTTCCCGGACGTTCATCCGGCCGCGGACGCTAGCACCGGCACCGGCCGGCGACGGTCATCCGTCGGGTGCGATCCGGAGGGTGGTGGCGCTGAAGAGGCCGATGGTGCGGAAGGCGGGCGCCGCCACCTCGCCGCCGCTGCTGCCGACCCTCGGCTCATCGACCGCGACGGCGATCACCAGCTCGGGCCGGTCGGCCGGGAAGTAGCCCACGAACGACACCAGGTAGCGTGAGTCGCTGTAGGTGCCGTCCTCCTCGATCTTCTGGGCGGTGCCGGTCTTGCCGGCGACCGTGTAGCCGGGGATCACCGCGGCGGGGGCGGTGCCGTCGGGCGAGACCACGCGGCGCAGCATGCCGTCGAGCTGGCGCGCGGTCTGCGGCCGCATGATCCGCCGGGCGGGCGCCGGCGTCGCGGGCTCGTCGCCCACCCGCTGCACGACGTGCGGGGTGACGAGCATGCCGCCGTTGGCGATGGCCGCGTAGGCGCGGGCGAGCTGCACCTGGGTGACGGCCACGCCCTGGCCGATCGGGATGTTGGCGATGGAGGTGCCGGACCACTTCTCGACCGGCAGCACCAGCCCCGACTCCTCACCCGGGATGTCGACGCCCGTGGGCGCGCCGAAGCCGAACCGGGTGATCCACTCCTGCATCCGGGCACGCCCGAGGTCCTGCGCCACCCTGACCGTGCCGATGTTGCTGGAGCGCTCGACGATCTCGGTCACCGACCAGCGCTCGTGCCCGTGCTCGTGGGCGTCGTGGAGCTCCAGGTCCTCCACCTGCAGCACCGGCGGCACGTCGATGACGGTGTCCGGCGTCACCTCGCCCGCCTCCAGGGCCGCGGCGACCGGGACGATCTTGAAGGTCGAGCCGGGCTCGAAGGTCGCCGCCACCGGCCCGTTGCGCGCGCGCTCCGGGTCGTAGTCGGAGCGGTCGTTGGGGTCGAACCGCGGCACCGAGGCCATCGCCAGTATGGCGCCGTCGCGTGGCCGCATCACCACCGCCATCGCTCCGCGGGCCTCCGAGGTGCGCACCACCCTCGCCAGCTCCTCCTCCGTGGCGCGCTGGATGTCCGAATCGAGCGTCAGCAGCACGGCGCGCCCGGGCTCGGGCCGGACCGAGCGCAGCGTGCGGAGCGTGTGCTGGAACGGGTCCCGCGCCTCCGTGCGTGAGCCCGGCCGGCCGGTGAGGACCTCGTCGTAGCCCAGCTCCAGGCCGCTCAGCCCGGCGCCCTCGTCCCCCACGAGCCCGACCAGCTGCGCCGCGACCCAGCGCTGGGGCAGGTACCGCGTGCTGGTGTCGATCACGTCGACGCCGTTGATCTTGAGGGCGCGGATGCGCTCGGCCGTGGAGTGGTCGACCCGGCGCGCCAGGATCACGTAGCTCTTGGTGCGGTCGAGGTCGGCGGCGATCTCCGCCGGGGGCCGGCGCAGCAGCGGGGCCAGCTGCGCGGCGGTGGCGACCGGGTCCGCGATCAGGTACGGCGCCGCCTCCACGCGGGCGGTCAGCCGGTCGACGGCCAGCTCGGCGCTGGTGCGATCCAGGATCGAGCCCCGGATCGCGGGCATGTCGACGGTGTGGACCTGCTGCGAGGAGGCGATCGCCTGCAGGTCCTCGCCCTTGACCACGCCCAGATAACCGGCGCGCAGGCCCATCGCGCCGAGCAGCGCGACGGTGCCGATGGCGAGGATGCGGATGCGGTTCGACGACTCGCGGCGCGAGATGCCGGGCGGAGCGGGGCGCCGGGGCCGCCGGCGGCCCCCGGAGGGGCCCGGCCGGCTACGGGGCGGGGT
>DATMJR010000086.1:0-2480 GCA_035553775.1 Miltoncostaeaceae bacterium
GTACCATCGCTGCCGGGGGCACGGTCACACCGGCCCCCGCCCCGCGGCGGGCACGGCGACCGGGCCGACCCGACCTCCACCCCTCGCCCCCCGGGACCCCCACACTGAAGACGCCACCGAGACCCTCGTGGCCGCGACTCCGCGCGGCCGCCGTGCACGCCTACACCGCGACCGGCGCCGTGCTCGCGCTCCTCATCGTGCTCGCCGCGATCGACGGCGACGCGTCGACGGCGCTCTGGCTGCTGCTCGTCGCCCTCGTCATCGACGGGACCGACGGGATGCTCGCGCGCCGCTTCGGCGTCAAGGAGCACCTGCCCTGGTTCGACGGCGCCCGGCTCGACGACATCGTCGACTACCTCACCTACGTCTTCGCACCGGTGGTCCTGCTGCTGCAGACCGGGCACCTGCCCGCCGGGGCGGCGGGGACGCTCGTCGCCGCGCTGCCGCTCGTCGCCTCGAGCTACCAGTTCTGCCGGGTCGACGCGAAGTCCGACGAGAGCTACTTCTTCTTCCGCGGCTTCCCCAGCTACTGGAACGTCGTCGCCTTCTACGCGATCGCCCTCGACCTGAGCCCCGCGGTCCTCACCACGGTCGTGGTGGTCTGCTCGCTGCTGGTCTTCGTGCCGATCGGCTACGTCTACCCGTCGCGGACGCTGCAGTTCCGCCCGCTGACGCTGGCCCTGACCGCCGTCTGGCTCGTCGCCTACGCGGCGGTGGTGGCCGGGCTGCCGCAGCCCCACCCGTTCTGGCTGACGCTCACCCTGCTGTACCTCGTCTACTACGTCGGGCTGAGCCTGCACCTGGAGACGCAGCGCCGCTCCGCCCACCGCGCACCCGCGCCGGTGGACTCCGTCAGCACCGCGGCCTGACCGAGCGCCGGGGCCCGCGGTGAGCACGACGGTCGCGACCACCGCCGCCGTCGGGGCCGCGCTCGCCTTCGGCGTCGCGGCCGCCCTGCAGGGGGCCGCGACCCGGCGCGTGGCCGTCGCCCGCGGCCTGGACCCCCGGCTCCTCGGACGGCTGCTGCGCCAGCCGCTGTTCCTCGCCGCGCTCGCGCTGACCGCGGCCGGCTTCGCGCTGCAGGTGGTCGCGCTCCAGCGGCTCCCGCTCTTCCTCGCGCAGTCGGTGGTCGCGGCGAGCCTCGCCGTGACGGCGGTGGCCGTCGCGCGGATGCCGGGGCTCGCCCGCACGCGGGTCCCGGTCCGCGGGGTCGCGGCCGTCTGCGCGGGGCTCGTCGCCGTCTCGGTCGCTGCCGTGCCCGGCCCCCCGCGGGTGGAGCCCGACGGGCTGCTGGGCGCCGGGGGCCCGCTCGGCGGCCCGGCCGCGGCCCTGGCGGCGCTGCTCGGCGCCGTGCTCCTCCTCGCCGCCGCCGCGGCACTGCTCCCCGGCCCCGGCACCGCGCTCGGCCTCCTCGCCGGGGTCGGGTTCGGCGTGGGCGACGTCGCCGCGCGGCTGCTGCCCGGGCTCGCCCCCGCGGACCTGCGCGCCGAGCCGCTCGTCCTCGTCGTCGTCGCCAGCGGCGCCGTCGGGTTCCTCCTGTGGTCCACCGCGATGCAGCGCGGCACGGTGGTCGCCGTGACGGCGGCGATGGTGGCCACCCAGACCGCCGTGCCGGCCGTGGCCGGCGTGGTCGCGCTCGGGGACCGGGTCCGCGAGGGCTGGCTGCCCGCGGCCGCGGCGGGGACGGCGCTGGCGCTCGCCGGCGTCCTGCACCTCGCGCGGGCGCACCACGCGGGGCAGGAGCGGCGCCCGGGACCGGGGACGGTGCCGCGACGCCCGGGGCGGGCGACCGGGCCCGGCGTCCCCCGGCCCCGCAGTGCCCCGCTGCGAGCGGGCCGCGCGGGCCGGCCCTGCGGCGGGCGGTAGCCTCGACCGTCGCCCGGCCCTCGTAGCTCAGGGGATAGAGCAGTCGCCTCCTAAGCGAAAGGCCGCAGGTTCGAATCCTGCCGAGGGCACGCGGCGGCCCGACCCGGGACGGGCGAGCGCCGCGGCGGCCGACCCGTCCCCGTGCCCGGCGGCGGCGCTACAGCCCCTCGGCGGTCTCCGCGACGGCGAGCCGGGCCGCCGCCTCCAGCCCCCCGCGGGCTGCGGCGGCCCGCTGCCGCGCGGCGCCGGTGCAGCGGGCCAGCACGACCCGCACCCCCGCCTCGACCCGCTCCCGGTCCCCCGCGGCCTCCAGGGCCGGGCGGACCAGGTCCAGCAGCTGCCCCACGACCTCCGCGGCCGGGCGCAGCCCCCGCGCCAGCGGGTCGAGCAGCGGCCCCGCGAGCCCGTGCCGCGCCGCCGCGAACGTGGCCGCGGTGACCAGCGGCGTCGGCGGGTCGGGGGCGGGCGTCCCGGCCGCTCCCGCCGCGGCCCCGGTCACGGCGAGCGCGCGGGCCAGGCCGGCGAGGACCACCGCCTCCTCGCCGGTGTGGACCGCGTCGAAGACCCGGTACTCGAGCGTCGGGTGGCGGTGGCTCGGCCGCAGGTCCCAGTAG
>DATMJR010000087.1:0-9679 GCA_035553775.1 Miltoncostaeaceae bacterium
GGCCGAGGTGCTGCTGGTCGTCGTGGGCTACCTGCTCGTCGCGGTCCACGCGACCTGGCCGCTCGCCCGCCACCCCTTCAGCGGCTTCTACGGCTTCGGCAACGACAACCTCGGCGGGGTCTGGGTCTACGGCGCGCTGCACGACGCCTACTGGGGCCCCGGCTCGACCGCGCGGTCCCCGGATCTGCAGGCCCCCTTCGGCTACCCCATGCCCGACCAGGTGCTCCAGCCCATGGACCGCCTGTACTCCCTGCTGTTCGGGGGGCTCGGACAGGGGCTCGGCGCCTACAACGTCCAGATCTTCCTCAGCTTCGTGCTCGCCGGCTGCACGATGTACGCCTTCGCGCGCTACCTCACGGGCAATCCGTGGGCGGCGGCGGTGGCGGGGCTCCTCTACACCTACTCGCCGTGGCACCTCGCGCTGGCGATGCAGTACAACAGCCTGGCGGCGATCGAGTGGATCCCGCTCTTCCTTCTCGCGCTGACCGTGCTGCTGCGCCGCGGCCGCCTCCGGGACGCGGCGCTCGCCGGCGCGGCCTTCGCGCTGGTCGCCGCGACGTCGTACTACTACGCGTGGTTCGTGCTCTGGGCGTCCCTCATCGTCGGGGTGGTGTTCGCCCTGCGGCTGGCGCTGCGCCGGCGGCGCGAGGCGGGCCTCACGGGACGGGACGTGGCGGCCTTCACCCGCCTGGCCGCCACCCGCGTGGGCCTCGGGGCGCTCGTCGCCCTCGCGATCCTGGTCCCGCTGCTGCTGCCGTCGCTGCAGGCCTCCCGGGATCCCACCGTGGCGGCGCAGGTCGCGCACCCCGTGGAGGAGGCGGCCCGCTACTCGCTGCGCCCCTGGATGCTGGTGCTGCCGCCCCACGACCACCCACTGGTCGACGGTGCCGTGGAGCGGGCCGTCCTCACGCACCTCTACGACATGCCCGTGTACGAGCAGGCGGTCTACCTGGGCTACGTCGCCCTCCTCCTGGCCGCCCTGGGACTCTGGCGGACGCGCGGCCGGTGGCTGGCACCGCCGTCCGCCGCGGCGCGCTTCGCCCGGCCACTGCTCGTCACCGCCGCGCTCGCGGGGCTGGTGATGATGCTGGGACCGTACGTGCCGCTCGAGACGGGTTACTGGCGGCAGTGGGCCGACATCGAGGACACGCGACGCCTGCCGTCGCTGGGCCTGCTGATGTTCGAGGTCGCCCCCAACTTCCGCTTCTTCGTACGCGCCTTCGTCGTCGTCAGCGTGTGCCTCGCGGCGCTCGCGGCCATCGGGTTCGCCCGGGTCGAGCGGCGGCTCGGCGGCTCCCCCCGGCGCGGCGCGGCGCTCGCCGCCCTCGTGGGCGCGCTCGTGCTGTTCGAGTACGCCAACGCCCCGCCGCGCGTGTTCGCGCATGAGCGGACACCACCGTGGGTGACCGCCGTGCGCGGCCTGCCCGGGGACGGCGCGATCGTCAACTACCCGCAGGCGCCGCTGTCCTCGCCCCGCTCCCTCTACTACATCTTCTGGCAGCGCCGGCACGGCCGGCCGACGCTGAACCCGGCGATCCGGCCCGAGGCGCTGGAGCTCGCCGCCGCGACCGCCGCGCCCGACGACCCCGCCAGCGGCCGGGCGCTGCACGCCGCGGGCATCCGGTACGCGGTGGTGCACACGGACCTGCCGCCGCAGACGCGGCCGCCGTACCAGCCGCAGCTGCCCGACGACTCCCTGCCCGCCGACGCCGGCGCCAACAACCCCTGGTTCGAGCCGCTGCGCCGGACGCCGGACGCGGTGGTGTACCGGGTGCGGTCGTCGCCGCGGGCGGGCGGGGGCGCTGCGGCGCGGACCGGCGCCGGCTTCGGCGCCCCCGAGCCCGAGGCGGGCACCACCGCGCAGTGGCTCGAGGGCGAGGAGGGCGTCATCCAGGTGTTCGGCGCCCGCGGCCGGCCCCTCCGGCTCACGCTCACCCTTGCGTCCTACGGCGCCCCCCGCCGCGCCGAGTTCCGCCGGGACGGCCGCCTGCTGCGCCGCGTCCGGGTGGGCGGGTATCGTCGCGTCGGCCTCGACCTCGGCCGGCTGCCGGCGGGGACCCACGCCCTGACGGTGCGGGCCGTGCCCGGTCCCCAGCCCATCGGCGGTGGTGACGTCCGCTCGGTGTCGCTCCGGGTGCGGGACCTGGACGTGAAGGAGGTGGCGCCCTGACGCCGACGCTCTCGGTGGTCATCCCGGTGTACGACGAGCCGCGCTGGATCGGCACGGTCGTCGACGACGTCTGCGCGGCGATCGCCCGCGCGCCCTTCGGCGATCCCGAGATCGTCGTGGTCGACGACGGGTCGGGCCCCGCGACGCAGGCGGCCCTCGCCGCCCTGTCGCCCGCCGTGCCGCTGAGGGTGCTGCGGCAGGGCAATGCCGGCCGCTTCGCCGCGCGCCGCGCCGGGGTCAGCGCCGCCCGCGGCGACCTGGTGCTGCTCATCGACAGCCGCGTCTCGATCCGCCCGGACGCGCTGGCGTTCGTCGCCGCGCACCTGCCCGCCGACGGGACCCCGGCCTACTGGAACGCGCACGTCGACATCGACGTGGCCGGCAACCCGTATGCGCGCTTCTGGAACGCGCTCACCGAGGCGGCCTTCGCCGACTACTTCCGCGACCCGCGCACCACCAGCTTCGGGCTGGAGGAGTTCGACCGCTTCCCCAAGGGGACGACCTGCTTCCTGGCACCCCGCGAGGACCTCCTGTGGGCGATGGAGCGCTTCTCCAGCTACTACGACGACGCGCGGGACGCGAACGACGACACGATCCTCATCCGGGCCCTGGCGGAGCGGGCGCGCATCAACATCTCCCCCGGGTTCTCCTGCCTGTACCGGGCCCGCGACACCGGGGGGCGCTTCCTGCGGCACACCCACCACCGGGGCGTGGTGTTCGTCGACGGGCACCTGCGCCGCGGGGCGCGCTTCGCCCCCGCGATCGTCGCCTTCCTGCCGCTCAGCCTGCTGGCCGCCGCCGCCGCGCTGCGCCACCCCCGGCGCGCGCTCGCCCTGGCGCCGGCCGCCCCGCTCGCCGCCGCCGCCGCCGCGGTCGCGCTCCGCCGCCCGCCCCGGGACGTGCTGACGTTGGCCTGGCTCGGTCCCGTCTGGGCCGCGGCGTACGGGGCGGGCATCTGGCGCGGCGTGGCGAAGGCCCTCGCGGCCACCTGGCGGCGCCGGCGCGGGGCCGCCGGGTGATCGTCGTCTACGGCACCACGGGCGAGCTCATCAAGCTCGCGCCGCTGCTGCGGCGGCTCGAGGAGCGGGGCGCGCCGGCGACGACGGTCTGCACCGGGCAGCAGCCGGAGCAGATCCCGGCGATGCTCCGCGACTTCGGCCTCCGGCCCCCCGACCACTGGGTCGCGCGCGGGCACAAAGGGCGCGATCTCACGCGCCCCGGGGAGATCCCGGGCTGGCTCCTGGCGGTGGCGCGTGGTGCGCTGCGGGCGCGTCCTGCCCTGCGGCGTGCGCAGCGGGCCGCACCCCGGCCCCTGGTGCTGGTGCACGGCGACACCTTCACCACGGTCCTCGGAGCCCTCATCGGGCGTGCGGTCGGGGCGCCCGTGGCGCACCTGGAGGGCGGGCTGCGCAGCGGCGACTGGCGCAACCCCTTCCCCGAGGAGCTCAACCGCCGCATCACGTCCCGCATCGCCACCGTCCACCTCGCCCCCGGCGCCTGGGCCGCGGGGAACCTGCGCCGGGCGCGGGTGCGCGGCACCATCGTCGACACCGGGGCGAACACGATCCGGGACAGCCTGGCGATGGCGGCGGCGACGGAGCCGGGCGTGCCCGTCCCCGCCGCGCCCTTCGGCCTCGTCTCGATCCACCGCTTCGAGCTGCTGAACGACCGCGCCGGGCTCCGGGCGGTCCTGGAGCTGCTGCGCGAGGCCTCCCGGCGGGTGCCCCTGCTGTTCGTCGACCACCCGGTCACCGCCGAGACGGTGGAGGAGGCGGGGCTGGGCGGGCTCTTCGACGACCGGTTCCGCCGCATCCCGCGCCAGCGCTACTTCCCCTTCCTGGCCCTGCTGCGCCGCAGCACGTTCCTCGTCACCGACTCCGGCGGGAGCCAGGAGGAGTGCGCGCAGCTCGGGCACCCGTGCCTGGTCCACCGGGCGGTCACCGAGCGACGGGACGGCCTCGGCGGGCCCGTCGTCCTGTCCGGACTCGACCTCGACGTGGTCCGGCGCTTCCTCGACGGCCCCTTGGCGCCCACCCCGCCGGCCGACGCCGCCGTGAGCCCCACCGCCCGCATCCTCCAGTACCTCGAGCACGCCGGCTTCGTGCCGCCGGGCCGTTAGCCTCCCGCCCATGGCCCTCACCGACGCGCTCCGGCCCCTGGCGGTCGAACTGCTGCGCCTGCCGGGACGCACCGTGCCCGTGCCCGGGTGGTTCCCGCTGGTGGTCGAGGCGGCGCACCCGCGCATCCGCCCGGCCGGCGGTCGCGTGCGCGCGCACGTCAACGGCTGCCGGATGGACCTCGACCTCGACGAGTACGTGCAGCGGCGCATCTACTACCGGGCCCACGAGGTGCCGGAGGCACGATGGGTGCGGCGCCTGCTGCGCCCGGGCGACCTCGTCGTGGACGTCGGCGCGAACGTCGGCTTCTTCACGCTGCTCGCCGCCGCGGCGGTGGGTCCGGGGGGGCGCGTGCACGCCCTCGAGCCCATCCCGGCGAACGCCGAGGTGCTGGAGCGCAACCTGGCCCTCAACGGCCTCCGCAACGTGGCCGTGCGCCGGGCGGCGGCGGGCGACCACGAGGGCGAGATCCGGCTCGGGCTGGACCACCCCGACCCCGGCGAGCGGGGCGTCAGCGGGCACTACACCGAGGGCGGCGCGCGCGAGGCGATCGCCGTGCCCGTGGTGACCCTCGACGCCCTCCTCGCGGGCGGGCCCCCCGCGCGGCTCGTCAAGATCGACGTCGAGGGCGCCGAGCCGCGCGTGCTCGCCGGCATGGCCCGGACGCTGGGCGACCGCCCCCCGGACGCGCTGCTGCTGGAGGTGAACCCGGCGGCGCTCGCCCGGCAGGGGTTCTCCGTGCCCGACATGCTCGACCCCCTGACCGAGGCGGGGTACCGCCTGCGGGGCGTCACCGTGCTGGGCCGGACGGGCGGCGCCGTGCGTCCCCCGGCCGACGCCCCGGCGCTTCCCCCGGCGGGCGCGGCGGCAGGGCGCCTGGGCATGGTGCTCCGCGGCCTGCGCGGCGCGGACCGGCTCGAGACGGTGGTCGCGGTGCGCCCCGGGGCCGACCTGCCCTAGTCGCCCGCCCCGGCCGGGACGAGCCGCATGCGCGCGCTCAGGGTGACCGACATCCGCCGGCCGTCGGCCGGGTCGAGCACCGCCGGCGGTGGGTCGACGGTGAGCGCGACCACGGTCCTCCGCGGCACGGTGACGGGGACGCGCAGGCGCGTCCCCTCCGGGGGCACCGCGACCTCGGCGAGCACGCGCCCCCGGGCGTCGCGCGCGGTCACCCGCCGCGGGCCCCCCACGCTCGCCGCCCCGAGCTCCAGCACCCGGCGGCACCGGGCGCAATCCGCGGTCAGCTCCAGCCGGGCGGTGGCCGAGGTCATGTGGCGGTACGCGGATTCCCCCGACCCCTCCACGAACGACAGGCCCTCGAGCGCCCACACGTGCGCCCGCGCCGGAGGCGCGACGACCTCGTAGAGCGACCCCTGCCGGTCCGAGGCGACATGGCGAAGACCCGGCACGGGGGCGCCGTTGGGGGGAAGGCCCTCGACCGGCGGCGCGGCCGGGGAGATGGCCACCATCACGTAGCGGACGCCGTGGGCGCGCAGCTCACCCGGGACCCAGGGCGCCGTGAGATGCGCCAGCCCGAGCTTGCGGGACTCGGCGGCCGACCCCTGCACGTAGCCGTTGAAGATGGGCCGGCCGTGGAAGGTCGCGTGGTACACCGGCGTGGAGAGGGCGGCGGGCGCCGGCAGGAGCGGGTACGTCGCGACGGTGCCCCTCGGGAGCCCGCCGAGCGCGCGCACCGCCGCCGGCACCTCGACGCGCTGGGGCGACCCCAGCGGCGACCGGGCCCAGAGATCGACGAACAGCGCGGCCGCCAGCACGGCCGTGACCGCGGCCGCGGTGCGCGGCCGCCGGCGCCCCAGCAGGGCCGCGGCGCCCACCGCGGCGAGCACACACAGGGCGAGCATCACGACGTGCGCGAACCGCGCCGAGGTGCGGAAGGCGGTCGTGACCTCCACCAGCAGGGCCGCCGGGGTCGGGATGCGCACCCCCAGCAGCTCGACCCGTGGCGGCGCGGACATCACCAGTGCCACGGCTCCCGCCGCCGCGACGGCGAGCACGGGCGCCCGCGACCCGGTGGCGGCGGACCGGCGCCGGACGAGCACCCCGGCGCCCAGCGCGGCGAGCAGCAGGGTGGCGAGGCCCACGTAGATCGGGTTGTAGAGCGCCTCGCTCGAGGCGCTGCCGAACCGGCGCACGATCCAGTCCTCGGTCCACCGCCCGGCCAGTGGATGGTCCGGACCGGGCACGAGGTACATGGCCGCCCGCGCGGAGTAACGGGTCTGGTCCTCCGCGGGCCGCTCGGGCACCCCCGCGAACCCCGTGCTGCTCGCCGCCAGCGCCAGCACCGCCGCCACGGCCAGCACGGGGGCGGCGGCCACGGCCTGGGCGCGCCCGGCGGCGCGGAGCCGCCCCCGCCGCCAGGCCCACACCAGGCCGGCCGCGGCGAGGGTCGCCCAGAGGACTCCCGCGATCAGCAGCCAGTACTGCACCCACGTCACGGCGAGCGCGGCCGCGAGGCCCGCCCATATTCCGTTGCGCGCGGTCGGCCGCTGCAGCAGCACGGTCATCCGCCACACCAGCAGCACCAGCACCCAGCCGTGGCCGAGCGGCTGCGACACGGTGGCGTAGGAGTACGGCCAGAAGCCGAAGGCGAGGCCGGCGACGAACGCCGCGTCCGCGCGGCCGACGAGCGCGCGCGTGAACAGGAACATCGACCATGCGGTCAGGGCGAACCCGGCGACCACCCACAGGCCGTTGGCGGCGACGCCGCCGACGAGCCCGGCCAGCAGCGTCAACAGGGTCAGGCTGGGGGCGGCGGCGAGGTTGAGCACCCAGTCCATCGGATGGCCCTCGGGGGCGTTCACCCCCTCCAGCGTCCCGGGCAGCCACGGCACCTGCCACTCGCGGGCCCACGCCGCGGGTGTCCCGATGTGGCTGCCGAGGTCCCCGTACGTGACGCCGAACGTCACCCCCCCTGGATCGGTGACCCACGGCCAGGTGACGGCGAGGGCGAGGAGCGCGTAGATGGCGAGTGCGACCGCCGCGGTGCGGCGGCCGCCCGGGCCCGCCGGCGGCGGGGCCCCCGGGCGCGCCCCGCTCACACCGACACGGCCGCCCACGCCTCCGCGTTCTGCTCGTGCATCTCGCGGAGGATCCCCTCCACGTCGTAGCGCAGGCTCCAGTCCGGGTGGTCGCGCTCGAACTCGCCGAGGTCGCTGATCCACCAGCGGTGGTCGCCCATGCGCGCCTGGTCGCCGGTGGTCCAGTCGAGCTCGCGCCCGGCGATGCGCTGGCACAGATCGATCGCCTCGAGCATCGAGCAGTTGCTGCGCCGCCCGCCGCCGATGTTGTAGACGGCGGCCGGCCGCGGGTTGCGGTGGAAGGCCGCGAACGCGCTCACCAGGTCGGCGGAGTGGATGTTGTCGCGCACCTGCTTGGCGCCGTACCCGAACACGGTGTACGGCTGGCCCGAGACCGTGCAGCGCATCAGGTACGACAGGAACCCGTGGAGCTGGGCGCCGGCGTGGTTGGGGCCGGTCAGGCAGCCGCCGCGGAAGCACACGGTGGGCATGTCGAAGTAGCGGCCGTACTCCTGCACCATCAGGTCGGCGGCCGCCTTCGACACCCCGAACAGCGAGTGCATGGAGCGGTCGATCGACATGCTCGTGTCGATGCCGCGGTGGTAGGGGTGCTCGGCGGGCAGCTCCAGGCGCGTGTCCTGCTCGACCAGCGGCAGCTCGTTGGGCAGGTCGCCGTAGACCTTGTTGGTCGAGGTGAAGATGAACGTCGCCTCGGGGCAGCTGCGCCGCGCGGCCTCCAGCAGGTTGAGCGTGCCGGTGGCGTTGACGGCGAAGTCGGTGTGCGGGTCGCTGGCCGCCCAGTCGTGCGAGGGCTGCGCGGCGGTGTGGACGATCAGCGAGATCGCCGCCCCATGGCGTGCGAACAGGCGCTCCACCCCCTCGCGGTCGCGGATGTCCATCTGCTCCAGGCGGAACTCCGGGTGAGCGTCCACGAGCCGCCGGGTGGTGGCCGCCGTGGAGGCATCCGGCCCGAAGAAGCGCGCCCGCATGTCGTTCTCGATCCCGATCACGTCGTAGCCCTCGCGCACGAAGTGGGCGACGGACTCGGAGCCGATCAGGCCTCCCGATCCGGTGACGATGGCGACGGGCATCCGGCTCCTCGTGGTCAGGTGGTGGTGGGGGCGGCGCGCTCGGGGTCCTCGACGAACCCCATGGGCGCGAGCGCCGCGGCCAGCAGGGTGTTCCAGTCGAATCCGCGGGCGTAGGCGAGCGCCGCCGCGCGGCGCTCCCGCCAGCCCTCGGGGGTCGACAGGCAGCGCAGTATCGCGTCGGCGATGGGCGCGGCGTCGTCCGGGACGACCTCGGCGCCCGCCCGGGCGGCCAGCTCGCCCGCGTTGTGCGGCACGTCGGTCATCACGATCGGCAGGCCCGCGGCGAGGTACGACTTCAGCTTGGACGGGTCCGCGAAGCGGGTGAACGAGTCCGGGTCGCGGGCGTAGGGGGCGGCGGCCACCGAGGCCCGCGCCAGGAACCGCTCCACCTCGCGGTGGTCGGAGATGAACCCGTGGAAGCGCACCAGGTCGGCGACGCCGCTCTGCGCGGCCGCGCGGCGCAGCTCCTCCTCCTGCGGCCCGTGGCCGGCGATGTCGAGCCCCACCTCCTCGCCCCGGGACCGCAGCAGGCCGATCGCCCGGACCAGCGGCAGCACGCCCTGGCGCGGCACCAGATGGCCCAGGAAGGCGACCCGGCGCGCCCGCCAGCCGTCCTCGGGCACCGCGGGCACGCGGTCCAGCCACACGCCGACGGGCACCACCTGCGCGGGCGCGGTGTCGCGGCCCGGGTGGAGGCCGTGCCGCGCGGCGCGCCCCTCCAGGGCCGGCCGCGAGAGGTCGACCCAATGGTCGGCGTGCCGGCACACCCATGCGTCCAGGCGGTCGTACACCCGCGTCATCGGGGAGCCGGCCCCGAAGCGGTCGGGCACGAAGTCGACGGCCCAGTAGACGACCGTGTCGGCCCGGCGCATCGCCCGGGCGGCGACCCCGCGCGCCGCCAGCAGGTTGTTGTAGGCGAACCAGCCGTCCACGCGCGGGGGCAGCGGGGGGACGACCGCGTCCAGGGGGAAGGTGTACGGCGGCCGGCTGGGGATGCACAGCACCCGCCGCCGCGGCGCGCGGCCCGGGGCGTAGCCGGTGATCTCGTGCCGGTTCCCGTGCTCCGGCCCCAGCGGGTGGATGATCGTGGTGACACGCGCCCCGCGGGCGCGCAGGTAGTCCCGCAGCCCCGACGCCGGCGGCGAGTCCGCGGCCCCGTTGGCGAGCAGCAGGAAGGAGCAGTCGGCGATCCGGCGAGGCACCGCCGGGGGCCGGGGACGGTCGCCCCTCACGCGGCCGGCGTGGCGCCGGCCGCGTGAGGGG
>DATMJR010000088.1:0-3484 GCA_035553775.1 Miltoncostaeaceae bacterium
TGCCAGGGGCGCCGCGCGCGGCCACGGCCGCGCGCCCGGTCAGCCGGGGGTGGTGAGGCGCCGGTAGGTGATGCGGTGCGGCTGGGCGGCCTCGGCGCCGAGCAGCCGCCGCCGGTGCTCCTCGTACTCGGCGAAGTTGCCCTCGAACCACGTCACCTGGCTGTCGCCCTCGAAGGCGAGGATGTGCGTGGCGAGGCGGTCGATGAACCACCGGTCGTGGCTGGTGACCATCACGCAGCCGGAGAACGCGGCCAGCGACTCCTCCAGCGCGCGCAGCGTGTCGACGTCGAGGTCGTTGGTGGGCTCGTCGAGCAGCAGCAGGTTGCCGCCGCCCGCCAGCAGCTTCGCGAGGTGGACGCGGTTGCGCTCGCCCCCCGACAGCTGCCCCACCGGCTTCTGCTGGTCGGGTCCGCGGAAGTTGAACTGCGACAGGTACGCGCGGGAGTTCATCTCCTCGCGGCCCCCCAGCCGGATCACGTCAAGGCCGCCCGAGACCTCCTCCCAGACGGTCTTCGCCCCGTCCAGGCCCGCCCGCGACTGGTCGACGTACGACACCTGCACGGTCTCGCCCACCCGCAACTCGCCGCCGTCCGGCGTCTCGAGCCCGGCGATCATGCGGAAGAGCGTCGTCTTGCCGGCGCCGTTGGGACCGATCACGCCGACGATGCCGCCCTTGGGCAGCGTGAACGAGAGGTCCTCGATGAGGAGGCGGTCGCCGAAGCCCTTGGTCAGCCCCTGCGCGTCGACGACCACGTCGCCGAGGCGGGGCGCCGCGGGGATGCGGATCTCGGCGGTGCGGATCCGGTCCGACTGCTCCTCCTCGAGCAGCCGCTGGTAGCTGGCCAGGCGCGCCTTGCTCTTGGCCTGACGGGCCTTGGGGCTGCTGCGCACCCACTCGAGCTCCCGCGAGAGCGCGCGCTGACGCGAGCTCTCCTTCTTCTCCTCCTGCTCGAGCCGCTGCCGCTTCTGCTCCAGCCACCCGGAGTAGTTGCCCCGGTACGGGATGCCGCGGCCGCGGTCCAGCTCCAGGATCCACTCGGCCACGTTGTCCAGGAAGTAGCGGTCGTGGGTGACCGCGACCACGGTGCCCTGGTACTCGTCCAGGAAGCGCTCCAGCCACGCGACGGACTCGGCGTCCAGGTGGTTGGTGGGCTCGTCCAGCAGCAGCAGATCGGGGGCGGACAGGAGCAGCCGGCACAGGGCGACGCGGCGGCGCTCGCCGCCCGACAGGGTCGTGACGTCGGCGTCCCCTGGGGGGACCCGCAGGGCGTCCATGGCGACGTCGAGCGTGCGCTCCACGTCCCACGCGTTGCGGCGCTCGATCTCGTCCTGGACCCGCTGGTACTCCTCGAGCAGCGCCTCCATCTCGTCCGGCTCCATCGGCTCGGCGAGGCGGGCCCCGATGTCCGTGAACCGCTGCGTCAGGGCGAGAGTCCCGGCGAGGCCCTCCTCGACGTTGCCGCGCACGTCCTTGGTGGGGTCGAGGTCCGGCTCCTGCGGCAGGTAGCCCGCCGTCGCCCCCGGCATGAGCTGCGCGTGGCCCGCGAACTCCGTGTCGAGCCCGGCCATGATCCGCAGCAGGGTGCTCTTGCCGGCCCCGTTGGCCCCCAGCACCCCGATCTTCGCCCCGGGCAGGAACGACAGCGAGATGTCCTTGAGGACGATCTTGTCCGGCGGGTGCACCTTCTGCAGCCGGAACATGGTGAAGACGTACTGCGGCTCGGACATGACCCGGCAGGCTAGACGAGTGGAGGGCCCGGAGGGCGCCGGGCGGGGCGCGGCGGACGTACACCCGGCCCGCGGGGAGGAGGTGTGACCGTACGTTCACACGCCGGACCGGCCGCTCAAGTCGTCGCGCGCTACCGTCGAGGGGACGAGACGTGATGAGGGATGCGCGCGCGGAAGGAGGCGCGTGCAGGCCCCCGAAGGAGGGGTTGTGACGACGATGGACTTCGGCCCGCGCGCCCGCGATGCGGCGCAGCAGGGCGTGGTGGCGCGACTGAGCGCCGGCGGCTGGGGCTTCTACCACCGCATGGACTGCCCGGAGGCGCCGCACGTGGGAGCGGGCGTGCGGGACGTGGTGCACGGCCCGTGGCGCTACCTGGCCGCCCACTGGGAGCCCTGCCCCGTGTGCCGGCCGCCGGCCGCCGGGGCGGCCGCCGCCTGAGCGCGGCGGCCCCGGCGGGGGCCGCGCTACGGTGGGTGGCGTCACCGTACGCGCAGGAGGTCACGTGGACGTCACCGACGCCACCTTCGCCCAGGATGTGATCGAGCGGTCGCGGCAGGTCCCCGTGGTCGTCGACTTCTGGGCGCCCTGGTGCGGCCCCTGCCGCCAGCTGACGCCGCTGCTGGAGCAGGCCGTCGCGCGGTTCGAGGGCGAGGTCGTGCTCGCCAAGGTCGACATCGACCAGAACCCGGCGCTGGCGCAGGCGCACCGGGTGATGAGCATCCCGTTCGTGAAGGCCTTCCGGGACGGCCGCGAGGTCGCGGAGTTCACCGGCCTGCAGCCCGCACCGTCGGTGGACGCCTTCGTGCGCGCCCTGGTCCCCTCCAAGGCCGACCGGCTCACCGCCCTCGGCGACGAGAGCTCGCTGCGCGAGGCGCTGGAGATCGACCCCGGGCACGTGCCCGCGCGGGTCGCGCTGGGGCGGCTGCTGTGGGACGAGGACCGCGCGGAGGAGATGCGCGAGGTGCTCGCGCCGGCCACCTTCGACGCCACCGCCGCGGGGCTGCTGGCGCGCGACGCGCTGGGCGCCGTCGACGCCCCCGACGTGGCGGCGGGGCTCGCCCACCTGCGGGCGGGGCGCTACGAGCCCGCGCTCACCCACCTGCTCGACGCGGTGCGCGCGGCCGCGCCCGACCAGCGCGACCCGCTCCGGGCGGCGATGGTGGGCGTGTTCGCCGAACTGGGGGAGCACCACCCGCTCACGATGCGCTTCCGCAAGCGGCTGGCCCAGGCCCTGTACTAGCGGGGCGGGGCGGCGACCGCGTCAGGCGCGGCCGGAACCACCGTCCGGCCGCCCCGGGTCACCGCGGCCGGCACCACCGTCCGGCCGCGCTACTTCTCCCGGTAGACGATCCGTCCCCGGGTCAGGTCGTACGGGGACAGCTCCACCCGGACGCGGTCGCCCGGGTTGATGCGGATGCGGTAGCGGCGCATGCGGCCCGCCATGTGCGCGAGCACCTCGTGCTCGTTGTCCAGGACGACCCGGAACATCGTGTTGGGAAGGGCCTCGGTGACCTCGCCCTCCACCTCGATGGCCTCTTCCTTCTGCTTGGGCGGCGTGGAACGTCTCCTCGTCTCGGGCGCGCGGCATGCGCGCGTGGCAGCACGTCCAGGGTAGCCGATCCCCCGCCGCCGGGGACGGTGGTGCCCCGCGCGGCCGTCTGCCGCCGGGGACGGTGGTGCCCCGCGCGGCCGTCCGCCGCCGGGGACGGGTGGTGAGTCAAGTCCCGTCACGTGGTGGACTTTGCGGCGCCGGCC
>DATMJR010000089.1:0-2450 GCA_035553775.1 Miltoncostaeaceae bacterium
GCAGAGCGCTATCGGCTTCGCGACCACCGAGCGGCGAGACGAATCATGAGAGCCGCGGGCGGCTTCCGCGTCGCCCGCCGTCTCGTGATCCGCGAGGACGATCTGGACGAGCACGAGCGCCTGCAATCACAGGCGGTCCGCCCGCGGCAGGATCGACGCCGGACCCAGGCCGACGATCCAAAGGTCCACACGGGCGTGCGGACACCGGATCGGCTGAAGCCGGGGTGGTGGCGCCTCGAGGAGGACGCCGCCTAAGCTCGTCCGCATGGCGACGCGGCGCGGGTGGCGCGAGCGGGTCGAGCCGGGCCTGTACCGGGCGCACCGGCTGTCGTGTCCGCGCTCGGCGGATCGACGCGGCGGGGCCCGGTGCGGGTGTCCGTGGGAGTTCCCGGCGCCCGGCTTCGAGTCGGGGCGCACGCGCACGGTCACCTTCGCGGGCACCCTCACCGAGGCCCGCGCGGAGCGCCGGCGGCTCCAGGTGGAAGGACGACCGGCGTCGCCCGTCACGCGTCCTCGCGCCTCGACCCTCAACGATTTCGCGGCGTCCTACTTCCGGGCGCGCGCGCCCGTTCTGGCCTACAACACCGTCCGCTCGCGCGAATACGACTACCTGACGCACATCGCCCCAGCCCTCGGCCGGCTCGACCTCGCTGACGTCACCCGCGAGCGTGTTGAGGTGTGGCTCGCAGGGCTTGCCGCCAGGTCCACCTCGCGTCGCGCCGTGGTCGCCGCGGTGGCGACGCTCCGGGTGATCCTTGGCGCGGCCGTCGAGTGGGGCCGACTCCCGGCGAATCCCGCCCTGAAACTGACGCTTCCACCGCCGGAGGCGCGTGAGGGCGGCGCCGAGCGCGTGCTGACCCTCGCGCAACTCCGGCTACTGATCGCGAGCGCCGGCACGCTCCGCACGGAGACGCTGATCCGCGCGGCGGGCGAGGCGGGGCTCCGGCGCGGGGAGATCGCCGGTCTGCGCTGGCCGGACGTCGACCTCTCCGCGCGGCGCGCGCAGATCCGCCGCCAGGTCGTCCAGGAACGCCTGCCCGGGCGTGGCCACCGGAAGACCATTGCGCCGACGAAGGGTCGGCGGACGCGCAAGGCGGCGCTCTCGCCCGTGCTCGCCGCCCGCCTCGCCGACTGGTACGCGGCGTCGGTCGTCGGGGGCGGGGCGGACGCGCAGGGATTCGTGTGGCCTGGCCGAGATGGCGGACCAATGCATGACCGCAGTGCCCACCGAGCCGTGGAGCGGGCCTGCGGCCGCGCCGGGTTGGTGGACGCGAGCGGCGTCCCGCTCGTGAGCCTCCACGGACTGCGGCACACGGCGGCGTCCGTGATGCTTCTGGCAGGCGTTCCTCTGCTCGTCGTCTCGCGCCAGCTTGGACACGCCTCGGTTGACGTCACGGCGCGTGTCTACGCACACCTCGTGGACGACGGTGCGCTCGACCTCGCCGCCGACGCCTTCAGCGGCGACCAGGTCGCGCGCACCTTGGGGGAGACCTTGGGGGAGGTCCCGAAGGGACTCGAGAACGGCTAGGGCATGCGGTTCTCGTGCCCAGGTACGTGCGTCTTGTAAACAGCAGGCCAGGGGTTCGAGTCCCCTCTCCGGCTCCTCGCCAGGCTGCGCCGCGGGTGCGGGCCCTCCGCCCTCAGGCCACCTGCGCGGCCGGGACCGTCGTCAGCTCCGTCTCGATCGCCAGCGACGGCATGACCGACAGGGCGACGCCGCAGGCCCGGACGTGGTGCGCGTGGGCGCGCTCGGCCGCCTCCCGCTGGTCGGGATCGTCCAGCCGCAGGCGATACCGGATCGAGATCCGCCGCATCACCATGATGTTGTTCTCGACCACCACGTGGCCCTCGGCCTCCGACAGCAGCCGGTCGCCGTCGGAGGGGATGCCGCGGACGGCGAGCGCCCGGCCGAGGGTGCCCATGAGGCACGCGGCGACCGCGGCGACGAGGTAGTCGAACGTGCCGCCGTGCTCGCGCAGCTCGCCCTCGCCGAGGTCGTAGAAGTCGCCCTGGTAGCCCGGCGTGCCGAAGGTGACGGTCTCGCCGGTCTCCCGCAGCTCGGCCGTGCGCAGTGGCGGGCGCTCGCGGGTGACGCGGACGCGCGTGGTGAAGGTGGGCTCGGTCATTGGCTCCTCCGGGTCGCCGGGGCCGCGCGGTCAGGCGTGCCCGGCGCCCGTGCTGGGCCCGCCGAGTGCGGCGCCGCGTGCCTCCCGGGTCTCCCCGCGGTGGGTGGGGGACGGCCAGGGCGCCAGCACCAGCAGCAGGCGGGCGTCCTCGACGGCGCGGATCTCGTGGTCCTCGGCGGGCTCGAAGATGGCGAGGGCGCCCGCCGTGGCCCGGGTGACCTCCCCGGCGACGATCTCCACCGTGCCCTGCACGACCTGCAGGTAGGCGCGCTCCTGCACGCGGTGCTCCTGGAGCCGCTCGCCGGCGGGCAGGTTCAGGAGGAT
>DATMJR010000090.1:0-2278 GCA_035553775.1 Miltoncostaeaceae bacterium
CCCCGAGGGCGCGCGCGGCCGGGCCCAGCAGCCCGTTGTCGGGCCCCACCAGCGCGCCGCCCCCGGCGAGGCCCACCGCGAGCGCCCGGCGCGCCGTGCCCACGCCGGGATCCACCACCGCCAGGTGCATGGCCCCGGGCAGCAGCGGGGCGAGCCGGGCCAGCTGCAGCGCCGCCCAGCGGACCTCCCCGGGCGGGATGTCGTGGGCCAGGTCGACGCGCACCGCCGCCGGGCAGCGGGCGACGATCACGGCGTGCAGGGCGCCGACGTGCTCGCCGGCGGGCCCGTAGTCGGTCAGCAGCGTGACGACGGGCGGCGCCACGGGCTATCCCGGGGCGGCGTCGCGGACCAGCGCCCGCACGAGTCCGGGGATCGTGTGCTCGTCGGCCTCGGCGTGCACCGGCATGCCCAGCTCGCGCAGGGTGGCGCTGGTCACCGGGCCGATGGACACGATGCGGGCCGCGGGTGCGCCCTCGGCGCCGATGGCGCGGCGCCAGTTGCGCGCGGTCGAGGACGCGGTGAACGTGACGTAGTCCGCGGTGCGCGCCCGCTCCAGGTGGGGCCGCGCCTCCGCCCGACGCCGGACGCGGCGCAGGTGCGCGCCGAGCAGCAGCAGGGTTCGCGCCGTCTCGAACGGCACCCCGCCGCGGGCGTGGTGCACGAGCGCCTGACGCAGGTGCCGCTCCCCCGCGGGGCCCTCCACGAGGCCGCGGCAGCGCTCCAGGATCGCCAGGGCCGTGGGCGACGCCGTGCGATGGGCCACCAGCGCGAGCTGGCGCAGCCGCTCCCGGGCCTCGTCGCGACGCCCCAGCGCCACCTCGGCCTCGATCAGCTCGGAGCGCCAGGGCAGCACCAGGGCGTCACCGACGCCGTATCCCCAGGGCCGCTCGGCGAACGGCAGCAGATGGGCGTGCACCTCGTCGTGGCGGCCGGCGCCCGCGGCGAGCAGTGCCCGCGCGTACGCCACGTGCACGGCGGCCGCCGAGGCCCCGCAGGTCCATGACATGGCGAGCGCCCGCCCGGCGTCCGTCTCGCACCGCTCCTGGTGCCCGCACCCGGCGTGCACCCGCGCCGACGCCGCCAGGGCGAAGGTGACCGCCACCGCCTGGCCCGACTCGCGGCCCAGGACGATCGCCTCGTCCACGCACTCGGCCGCCTCGGTCCACCGTCCCGCCCGCAGCGCGACCTGGGCCGCGCTGGTGAGGGGGACCACCAGGGCACCGGTCAGCCCCCGCCGGCGCAGGCCGTCCAGCGATCGCTGGACGAGACGCGCGGCGTCGTCGCCCTCCTCCAGCCAGGACAGGGCCAGCCCGAGCGTCGCGAGCACCGCCGCCGCCTCGGGGGCGTCGGCGCACGCGTCGGCCACCGCGCGCACCACGGGGAGCCGCGCGTGCACCGCCCGCCCCTCCCCGGCGAGGACCGCGGCGACGGCGTAGGAGGCCCAGCCCTGGAGCGCCGCGACCCCCTGTGCGGCGTCCGATGCCGCCGCGAGCGCCCGCCGTGCGAGCGCGAGGCCCTGCGGGGGGTGGTCCTGCAGCACGGCGGCGAAGGACGCCAGTGCGAGCATCTCGGCGCGGGCCGCGGGATCCTCGGTCCGCAGCGCCGCGGCCGACATCTCGGCGACCATCTCCCCCAGGTCGCCGCCGGTGATCATCGCGTGGCCCAGGGCCAGGTCGGCGCGCGCGCGCAGGCCCGGGGCCGCCAGGTCCGCCCGCGACGCGCGCACCAGCTCGGCCGCCCACCCCGCGCGGCCCGCCGCGAGGGCGGCCTCGGCGGCGGCCACGCGGCGCGCCCCGCGGGTGGGTGCGTCGGGGGTCAGTCCCGCCGCGCGCGCCAGGTTCCGCGCCGCCGTCGCGTACCCGGCGCGCGCGCCGGCGCCGCGCGCCACGTCCGCGAGGGCGTCGGCCACCGCGGCGTCGGGTCCGTCGGCGGCCTCGGCGCGGTGCCACACCCAGCGCTCCGGGTCCCGGCGGGGGTCGAGGGTCTCGGCCAGCGCGAGGTGTGCGCGGCGCAGGACGCCCGATGGCGCGGCGCGCAGCACCGCGCCGCGCAGCAGCGGGTGGCGGAAGGTCACGGTCTCGGCGTCGAGCGCGACCACCCCCGCCGCCTCGGCCACCTCGAGGTCGTCCGGCCGGCGCCCGAGCGCGCGCAGCGCCGGCACGATCGTCGCCAGCCGGCCGTCCGCCGAGGCGGCGGCCAGGGCCACCGCGATGCGGGGGCCCTCCGGGAGCGCGCCCACCTGCTCCGCGAAGGCGGCCGTCAGGGCGTCTCCGGGCCG
>DATMJR010000091.1:0-6567 GCA_035553775.1 Miltoncostaeaceae bacterium
TCCACCTGGCAACGGGGCGCGACGGGGCCGGGCCGCGCGACACACTGCTGCATCGGCGGCCCGCCGGCAAGCGCCGCGCCGCGCGTCCCCCGCGGCGGATGGGGGGATCGCCCCCTCCGCGCGGGGGGACCGCGCCGCCCGCGACATCCCCCGAGCGATTCCTGCCGCCCGATCGTGCGACCTGCTGCGAAGTCCCGGGGGGCGATCACACCCGCGTCACGTGCGGTCGGAACCGCGAGGAATGCGCGATTCCGCCGGCGGGAGCACGCGCCCCGTCGCGCCCCGTTGCCAGGTGGATCACCGAAAAGCAACGGTTGCAACGAACATGGCCCGTTCGTATGCTCGCCCTCGCACGGGGCGGCTCCTCTTCCACCCGCCCCGGCCGCGCGCCCTCCGTATCCCGGCGTGCGTCGCTTTCCTCTTCCGACAAGGAGTCGCGCTCACATGGGTGCTCGAGCACAGGCGATTCTGCCGCTTGCTCTCGTGATCGGCGTGCTCTCGTTCCTCTGGACCGAGTTCTCGCTGAACTTCACGTTCCACTGGTTCACCGTGCAGGACGAGCTCGCCGGTCCCGGCCAGCTTGGTCTGCCGGAGAACTTCCACCTGATCCTCCCCACCGCGTTCATCTCGTGGGGCCTGTTCTTCGCCGCCGGTGGTGACAACGCCGCCTTCGGCAAGGTCGCCATCGCCGCCCTGTTCGGCTGCGCGGCCGCCCTCGTCACGATGCCGCTCGCCTTCCGCACCGCCGACGTCCCCGACTTCTGGGGCATCGCGCTGTGGGTGGGCGTGTTCGCGTTCATCCTCGTCGCCATCCTGATCGCCGGCGACTGGTACTACGTGGCGGGTACCTTCCCGTGCTTCGCGGCCGTGTTCCTCTGGTGGATCGCGACCGGCCTCGACGGCTACGTCCCGAACGGCGGCGGCACCGAGAACACGGTGGCCGCGCTGGGCGACCCGACCATGGCCGGCGCCGGCGCCTTCGGTGGTCTCATCTCGACCCCGTGGGCCTGGGTGGCGATCAACACCTTCGTCACCCTGATCGCGGGCTGCATCCTCGGCATCGTCTCGGCCAAGGTCGCCGCCGCCATCACCCCCAAGCCCCGCTCCGCCGAGGCCTGATCCTCGACCGGACCGCCGGCCTTCGGGCCGGCGGGGCTGCACCATCGACGGGGGCCCCTCGGGGCCCCCGTCGCCGTGTGCGGGCTCGGTCGCCCGGCTACCGGGACCGTTCGCCCCGGGGGCAGGCGCCCCACAGCCCCCGCCCGGCCGCGCGCGCCGCGTTGCGGGCGGCCCGGAAGGTGCGCACCCGCGCGAAGGGGTCCTCGCGCCGGTACACGAACAGGTCGGCGTAGCCCTCGCGCAGCAGCGTCTCGTTGACCGTGGCCCCGCCGCCACCCGGGGTGACGTAGGCGAGCAACCGCCCGAAGTCGTCGCGCCGGTCCCCGCCGGGATCCGTCTCGAGCGTGACCTCGGCGCCCTGCGGCAGCAGCTGTGCGGTGCGTCCGGCGGCCTCCGGCCCGAAGCACTCGACGGGCGCATCGGGCCGCACCGATTCGGGCGTGTCGATGCCGAGCAGGCGCACCCGCAGACGGTCGTCCCCGACGCGTGCCACGAACGTGTCCCCGTCGACCACCCGTTCCACCCGGGCGTCGACGGCCAGGGCGCGGTCCCCGGGCACCGTTGCGAGCAGGGCCGGGGGGATCCCCTCCTCGCCGCCGCCGCCGGCGCATCCGGCGAGGCCGAGCGCGGCGACCGCGATCAGGACGGCGGGGCGGGTCACGCGCCGCATGGTACGGGCCCCCGCAGCGGCCGAGGGGCGGCCCCGGAGCCCTCTGGTAGTGTCGCGCGCGTTCCGGCACAGGCACGTGACGAAGGGTGACGATGAGCGTACGCGTGGGCATCAACGGCTTCGGCCGCATCGGTCGCAACGTCTTCCGCGCGGCGGCGGGACGTGAGGACATCGAGATCGTCGCCGTCAACGACATCACGGACACCGCGACCCTCGCCCACCTGCTGCAGTACGACTCCGTGTTCGGCCGCTACCCGGGCCAGGTGCACGCCGAGGGCGACGGCATCGTGGTCGACGGCCGCACCGTGCGCGTCTTCTCCGAGCGGGACCCCGGGGCACTGCCCTGGTCGGAGGTGGGGGCCGACGTGGTCATCGAGAGCACCGGCTTCTTCACCGACCGCGACAAGGCGGCCCTGCACCTGAAGGGCGGGGCCAAGAAGGTCGTGATCTCCGCACCCGCCAAGGGTCCCGACATCACCATCTGCCTCGGCGTCAACGACGGCGACTACGACCCCGCCGCGCACGACGTGGTCTCCAACGCCTCGTGCACCACCAACTGCCTCGCGCCGATCGCCAAGGTGCTCGACGACTCGTTCGGCCTCGTGCACGGCTACATGACCACCTGCCACGCGTACACGAACGACCAGCGGATCCTGGACCTGCCGCACTCCGACCTGCGCCGGGCCCGCGCGGCCGCGCTGTCCATCATCCCGACCTCGACGGGCGCGGCGCGCGCCATCGGCGAGGTGCTGCCCCACCTGAAGGGCAAGCTCGACGGCATCGCCCTGCGGGTGCCGGTGCCGGACGGCTCGGTCGTCGACCTCACGGCCGAGGTGGGCCGCGAGACCACCGCCGACGAGGTGAACGCCGCCTTCCGCGCCGCCGCGGAGGGCCCCATGAAGGGCATCCTCGGCTACACGGAGGACCCGATCGTCTCCCGCGACGTGATCGGCGACCCCCACTCGTCGCTGCTCGACTCGAAGCTCACGATGGTGCGCGGCACCACCGTCAAGGTCATCTCCTGGTACGACAACGAGTGGGGATACTCGTGCCGCGTCGCGGAGCTGGCCGCGCGGCTGCTGCCCTGACGTGGCGCTGCCGCTGTCGATCGACGCCCCCGGGATCGAGTGGCGGGGGGCCCGCGTCCTGGTGCGCTCGGACCTCAACGTGCCGCTCGAGGGCGGCCGCATCACCGACGACGCCCGCATCGTCGCCAGCGTCCCCACCATCCGGGAGCTGCTGAGGCGCGGCGCGGCCGTCGCCGTGTGCAGCCACCTGGGCCGGCCCAAGGGGACGCCGGTGCCCGAGCTGTCGCTGGCGCCCTGCGCCACCCGCCTGGGCCAGCTGCTCACCCGCCGGGTGGAGCTGCTTCCCGATTGCGTCGGGCCGGAGGTGCGGACGCGGGTGGAGGGCCTGCGGCGCGGTGAGGTCGTGATGCTCGAGAACCTGCGCTTCCACGCGGAGGAGGAGGCCAACGACCCCGGGTTCGCCGCCGGGCTCGCCGCCGGCTTCACCCACTACGTCAACGACGCCTTCGGCGCCGCGCATCGCGCCCACGCCTCCACGGAGGGCGTCGCGCACCTGCTGCCCTCCCGCGCCGGGCTGCTGATGGCCCGGGAGGTCGAGGTGCTGGGCGGCCTTCTGGAGCGGCCCCGGCACCCGTTCGTGGCCGTGCTGGGCGGGTCCAAGGTGAGCGACAAGCTCCCCCTGATCCAGACCCTGCTGGAGCGCTGCGACCGCGTGCTGATCGGTGGCGCGATGTGCTTCACGTTCCTCGCCGCACTGGGCGACCCCGTCGGCAGGTCCCTCCACGAGGGCCCCGAGGCGCAGGCGATGGCCCGGGACCTCATGGAGATGGCCGTACGGCTGAACTGCACCCTGCAGCTGCCGCTCGACATCCTGGTCGCCGACGCGTTCGACGCCGGGGCGCACCTGGAGGTGGTGGCGAGCGACGGCATCCCCTCGTGGGGTATCGGCGTGGACATCGGTCCCCGCTCGGCGTCCGCCTACCGCGAGGCGGTCCTCGCCGCCGGCACCGTGTTCTGGAACGGCCCGATGGGCGCGTTCGAGATCCCGCCGTTCGCGGACGGCACCGTCGCCGTGGCCGAGGCGATGGCCGCCAGCGACGCCGTCACGGTCGCCGGCGGCGGGGACTCGGGCGCGGCGCTCGCCCAGTTCGGCCTCGCGGACCGGCTCACGCACGTGTCCACGGGCGGCGGCGCCTCCCTCGAGATGATGGAGGGGCGGGTGCTGCCCGGCGTCGCGGCCCTCCCGGCGGCGTAGGTGGCGGCCGTCCGCACCCCGCTCGTCGCGGGCAACTGGAAGATGAACATGACCGGGCCCGAGGCCCGCGCCTGGTGCGCCCGGTTCCTGGAGGAGCTGCCGGACGGCCGGGAGGGCGTGGAGATCGCCGTGTGCCCGCCGTTCACGGCGCTGGAGACCGTGGCCTCCGCCCTGGACGGCCACGCGGCCTGGGTGGCGTCGCAGACCGTCAACCCGCACCCGTCCGGGGCGTGGACGGGCGAGGTCTCCGCCGCCATGGTGCGCGCCGCCGGCGCGCGCGCGACGCTCGTGGGCCACTCTGAGCGCCGGGGCATGGGGGAGGGGGACGAGGACGTCAACCACCGCCTCCGGGCCGCGCTCGAGGCCGGCCTCGACGTGATCCTGTGCGTGGGCGAGTCGCTGGACCAGCGCGAGGCGGGGCGCACCGCCGACCACGTGGTGACCCAGGTGCGCGAGGCGCTGCACGACGTCCCCGCCGACCGGATCGACCGCATCGCGATCGCCTACGAGCCGATCTGGGCGATCGGCACGGGACGCACCGCCACGCCGGAGATCGCACAGGAGACGTGCGCGGTGGTGCGGGCGGCCGCCGCCGGCCGGCTCGACCCGGACCGCCTGCGCGTGCTCTACGGCGGCAGCGTCACCGCCCGGAACGCCGCCGAGCTGATGGCGGAGCCGGACATCGACGGCGCCCTCGTCGGCGGCGCCAGCCTCGACCCGGCCGGGTTCGCCGCGATCGTCCGGGCGGCGGCGGGCGCCTGATGGCGGGACCGCTGGTGCTGGTGGTGATCGACGGCTTCGGCATCGGCCCGCCGGGGCCCGGCAACGCCGTCCACCTCGCCCGCACTCCGCACCTGGACGCCCTGGCGCGTGAGGGTTCGGCCGCGCGGCTGGCCGCGTCCGGACTGCCGGTGGGCCTGCCCGAGGGCCAGCAGGGCAACTCCGAGGTGGGCCACCTCAACCTCGGGGCCGGGCGGCGGGTGCCGCAGATGCTGGTCCGCATCGACGAGGCGATCGCCTCCGGCGAGCTCGCCGCGGCCCCCCCGATCCGGCGCGCGGCGGAGATCGGCCGTGACTCGGCGCTCCACCTGATCGGGCTGGTGGGGCACGGCGGCGTGCACGCCTCCAGCCGCCACCTGCTGGCGCTGGCCGACATCGCGCGCGCGGCGGGCGTCGCGCGTCTGCACGTGCACGCGCTCACCGACGGTCGCGACACGCGGCCCGACGCCGGCCTGGCCGCCGTCGAGGAGATCGCCGCCCGGGGCATCGACGTCGCCACGGTGTGCGGCCGGTACTGGGCGATGGACCGCGACAATCGGTGGCCGCGCACGCAGGCCGCCTACGACGCGATCGTGCACGGCCGCGCGCCGCACCACGCGGCCGACGCCGCCCAGGCGGTGCGGGACGCCTACGGTCGCGGCATCACCGACGAGTTCCTCGAGCCGTGCGTGGTGGGCGACCCCGCGCGCGGGCGGGTGCGCCCGGGCGACGCCGTGGTGATCGTGAACTTTCGGCCCGACCGTGCCCGCCAGCTCACGCAGGCGCTGATCGACCGGGACTTCGCCGGGTTCGACCGCGGGCCGGAGCCGGTGCTGCCCTTCACGGTCTGCATGACCCGGTACAAGAAGGAGTGGGACGCCCCGGTGGTGTTCGAGTCCGAGGACGTCCGCCAGGGGCTGGCCGAGACCGTCAGCGGGATGGGCCGGCGGCAGCTGCACGTCGCCGAGACCGAGAAGTACGCCCACGTGACGTTCTTCTTCAACGGCGGCCGCGAGGTGCCGTTCGACGGCGAGGAGCGGGTGCTGGTGCCCTCGCCGCAGCACGTCCCCACCTACGACCAGGCGCCGGAGATGAGCGCCGCCGGGGTACGCGACGCGGTCGTGGCGGGCATCGCGGCCGGTGACGCCGACCTGCTGGTCGTCAACTTCGCCAACGCCGACATGGTGGGGCACACGGGCGTCGTGCCCGCCGCGGTGCGGGGCATCGAGACGGTCGACGCCTGTATGGCCGACGTCCGGGCCGCGGTCGCGGCGGCGGGCGGGTTGCTGATCGTGACCGCCGACCACGGCAACAGCGAGCACATGCGCGAGCCGGACGGCACGGCCAACACCGCCCACACCAGCAACCCCGTGCCGCTGTGGATCGATCGGCCCGGGCTGCCGCTGCGCGACGGCACGCTCGGCGACGTGGCTCCCACGGCCTGCGCGCTGATGGGCTGGGACCCGCCGCCGGCGATGACCGGCACCCCGCTGCTCGGCTGACCCGGCCCTACTCGCCGACCCCCGGGCCCCCGGGGGAGGGGGTGTCCGGGCACGTCGGCTGGACGCCGACGATCGGGTGCACGTAGCCGTTGGAGGCCTGCGGCGGCAGCCGGCAGTCGCCGCCGTGGGGATACGCCTCCCCGTGCAGGCTGCCCGCCGCGCCGACCAGCAGCAGGCCGAGGCACACCAGCACCAGCACCGCGAGGCCCCGCCGCCCCACGCGGAGGCCCACGA
>DATMJR010000092.1:0-11329 GCA_035553775.1 Miltoncostaeaceae bacterium
GGGTCGTGACGGGGGGCGTCGTGACCGGCGGGGTGGTGACCGGCGGCGTCGTCACCACGGGGGCCGTGGTGACCGGGGCCGTGGCGACCGGCGCGGTCGCCGGGGGCGCCGCCGTCGTGTTCTCGGCCTCGTCGCCGCCGCACCCGGCGGCGAAGGCGATGGAGCATGCCGCCAGGAGGGCGGCGGCCGACCGGCGTCGGGTCAGGCGCATGGGTGGTTCTCCTTGGGGTGGGGCACGTGGGTGCTGCTGGAGCGGCACCCTAATGGCGCCGTCCGCGGACGACCTCGTCGCCGGGACAAACCCTGTTCCGAGGTCGGAGTTACATCGGCGCGAGGACAGCCGCCATTACCCCCCGGACGTCCGGGTCGGCCCCGTCGTCGGAGGGGTCCGGAGCCGCGCCGCAGGGCGGCAGGCGCAGCGTGAAGCACGCGCCGCCCGGGCCGCCGGCCGCGTCGATCCGGCCCCCGTGGGCCTCGGCGATGGTGCGGCTGATGGCGAGCCCGAGTCCCGCGCCGCCTCCGTGGGCGGTGCGGCCCCGGTAGAAGCGCTCGAAGACCCGGGCCAGCTCGTCGGGGTCCAGCCCGGGTCCGCTGTCGCGCACGCGCACCGACGCCTCGCCGTCGCCGGAGGCGACCTCCACATCCACCGTGCCCCCGGCGGGTGTGTGGCGGAGGGCGTTCGAGAGCAGGTTGTCGACGACCTGCCCGACGCGCTCGGGGTCGGCGACCAGGGGCACGGACGCCCCGGGTGCCAGGGCCAGGGCCACCCCGTGCTCGGCCGCGATCGGCAGCGCCGCCTCGACGCGCTCCTCCACCAGCGCCCGCAGCTCCACCCGCTGCGGTACCAGGTCCAGCCGCCCCGCCTGCGCCTGCGCCACCACCAGCAGGTCGCCGACCAGCCGGCGCAGCCGGCGCGCGTTGCGCTCGGCGACACCGGCGACGTGACGCTGCTCCTCCGTCAGGGGCCCCGCCTCGTCGTCGAGCAGGATCTCCAGGTACCCGACCACCGAGGTCAGCGGCGTGCGCAGCTCGTGCGAGACCAGCGCGAGGAACTCGTCCTTGAGACGCTCCGACGCGCGCTCGCGGGTGACCTCGCGGTGCACGAACACGCGCCCCAGCAGGGTGCCGTGCGCGTCGCGCACGGGGGCGGTGTACCGCACGAAGGTGCGGTCGCCGCCGGCCTCCGCCCACTCGTCCACGTCCTCGCGGTCGGGGCTCGCGGCCACGCGGGCGAGGGCGGCCAGGTAGCCGTCCGGGTCGCTCACGCGCGCGGGATCGGCGGGTCCGCCGGGGCCGTCCGCGCCCCCGCCGCCGAAGTCCGCCGCGAGCGCGCGGAACGGCGGGTTGGTCATCAGCGTGCGCCCCTCCGGGTCGACGAGCTGGATGGCGTCCGGGGTCGCGTCGAGGACCGCGCGGACGATGCCCGCCTGCCGGATCGCCGCCTGGAAGGCGCGCGCCGTGTCGAGCGCGACGGCCGCCTGGCGCGCCAGGTGGTCGAGGGCGGCGCGCAGCCGTTCGTCGAGGGGCAGCTCCGGCGCGGCGAACCACACCATGCCCACGGCGCGCTCCGCCCGGCGCAGGGGGAGTGCCAGCGCCGCCCAGCCGGCCGGCACGCAGGGCGACAGCGCCCCGCCGGCGACCGGCGCCAGCTCGGCGGGCAGCTCGGCCCCGTCGAGCCGCGGCGGCGGACGGTCCACCGGCCCCTGCGCCGCGACCAGTTCCAGGCCGTCGTCCGGATCCGCCGCGGCGTACACCGCCCCGGCGGCGGCGCCGGTGAGGGCGTGGAGGGCGTCCAGCACGGCGCGGGCGAGCGCCTCCGGGGCGGTCTCGCCGGCGAGGCGCTCGCCGAGACGGAACATCGTCTCGCGGCTCAGGTGCTCGGCGGCCCGCTCCCTCAGCAGGCGGCGCAGGGCGGCGTTCTGCCGCTCCAGCATCCGGCGGCTCTCGTCGAGGCCGTCCGCCAGCCGCTCCGCCTCGTCACGGCGGCGGCGCAGCTCCTCCTCGGCGGCCCGCTGCTCGGTGGCGTCGCGCAGGGCGGCGTGGATCTCGCGCACGCCGCCACGGGCCCCGAAGGTGGCCCGCGCGGAGATGTCGGCCCAGCGGGGCTGCCCGTCGGCATGGGCGATGCGCACCCGGGCGCGGGCGGGCGGGCCCGGAGACGCGACCCGGCGCCACAGCTCGGCCAGCGCGTCGTGGTCGCGCGGGTTCACGACGCCCTCGAGCCCCCGCGCGGCCAGTGCCTCGGGCGGCACGCCGCACAGCGCCTCGGCGGCGGGCGAGGCGTACAGCACCCGCCCGGCGGGAGTCAGGCGCACCACCAGGTCGCCGGCGTTGTCGGCCAGCAGGCGCAGGTCGTCGCGCGAGCGGACCGCCAGCCGGTCGCTGCGCAGCTTGGCCAGCAGCACCAGCAGCACCAGCAGCGCGAGCGCGTCGAGCAGCAGCAGCAGCCGCACCTGCGGGAGGCTCTCGAGGAACGGGACCGACACCGCGGTCGCGCCGCTCGCCGCCAGGGCGACCGCGGTCAGCAGGGCGTCGGTGCGCGAGGTCCTCACGCCGCCGTGATCGGCCGCGGCCGGCCGGACATGAGCGCGGGACGGCCGGCCGCGCCCCGCGGCTCAAGTCGCCCGGGTCGCTGCCGAAGGCGGGGCATCCCCAGGCGGGGACCCGACGCGGCACAGCAGGAGGAGACGATCGTGGACCACGCACCGACGCCGTCCGAGACCGGCGACGCGACCGAGCGCCGACGCAGCCCCCGCATGACCGTCGCCCTGCCCGCCCGGGTGGTCGGCGACGGGTGGAGCCGTGAGGTGGCCACCGTCGACCTGAGCGAGGACGGGGTGCTGCTCTCGGGCGCGGACTTCCCGTCCGCGACCCGGGTGCGGCTCGAGATCGAGCTCGCGGAGCTCGGCTGGCGGTCCCTCGTGGCCGACGTGGTGCGGCGCGAGGAGCGTGGCCAGGGGGCGGGGGAGCGCCTCGCCGCCACCTTCGCGCGCGCGGCGACCGAGGGCGGGCGCAGCGCGATCCGCGAGTTCTTCGCGGCGCGTCTCGAGGACGGCGCACGCCGCGCGGCCTGACGTGCCCCGGGGCGCCGGGGCCGGCGGCCCCGGTCGCCCGGCGCCGCTAGGAGGAGGCCGGCTCCGCGCCGGCGGGCGCGCCCTCCGGGCGCAGGCGGGCCACCTGGGCGCGCGCGCGCTCCAGCCGGTCCCACGCACGCTCCTCGGCCCGGCGGTGGTCGTCCTCGGAGGCGTACATCCCCGCGCCGCGGGAGACCGCGAGGTAGTCCGAGCGCGCGCGCTCCAGCTCGGCGAACGGGTCAGAACGGGTCTCGACCGACATCTCGACCTCCCCTCGCAGTGGACGCCGGCGGCGCCCCGGGTGACAGCTATATCGGCACGGGGTACCCGGGATCAAACGCCACGCACCCCGTGTCACATCCTGTCCGACCGGCCGGACGCCCCCGGTGGAACCTCCGCCGGGTGGGATGATGGCCGCACGCCCCGAGGACGACCGCCCGCATGACGACGACCCACGTGCTCGCCACCCCGCCCCGCGTCGAGGCGGGCGCCCACCGGCGCCGCACCAAGATCCTGGCGACCCTCGGTCCCGCCACCGATCCGCCGGGCGTGCTCGAGGCGATGATCGACGCGGGCCTCGACGCCGTGCGCATCAACTGCGCCTACGACGGGCCGTCCGAGTGGGCGGAGCGCGTGCGCCGCACGCGTGAGGCGGCCGAGGCGGCCGGACGGCCCGTGGCGGTGCTGGCCGACCTCGCCGGGCCGAAGCTGCGCCTGCCGCGCGGCGTGGCCGAGCGCGAGGTGAGCCCGGGCGAGGAGGTGGTGTTCTCCCCCGACGGCGGGCGCACGGACGCCGTGGCGTGCGCCTGGCCGGAGCTCACCGCCGCCGTGGTGCCCGGGCGGTCCGAGATCCTCATCGGCGACGGCACCCCCCGGCTCCGCGTGACCGAGGTGCAGCCCGACGGGTGCGTCGCCGCCGTCGTCACCCGCGGCGGCCGCATCGCCCCGCGGAAGGGCTTCTTCGTCACCTTCGCGACCGGCGGCGCCGCCTCGCTCACCGAGAAGGACCTGGAGGACCTGGACGCCGTCTGCCGCCTGGAGCCGGAGTTCGTGGCCCTGTCGTTCGTGCGCAGCGCCGAGGACGTGCGGCGGCTGCGGCACGAGCTGGGCCTCCGCGAGAGCCGGGCGCGCGTGGTGGCCAAGATCGAGAAGGTCGAGGCCTGCCTCGGCCTCGCCGAGATCCTCATCGTCGCCGACGGCGTCATGGTGGCGCGGGGCGACCTGGGCGTGGAGGCGGGCGTGGCACGCGTGCCCGTCCTGCAGAAGCAGATCATCCACCGGGCCACCCTCGACGGGAAGCTCGTGGTGACCGCCACCCAGATGCTCGAGTCGATGATCGACCGCCCGGAGCCCACCCGCGCCGAGGCGGCCGATGTGGCGAACGCGGTCATGGACGGGACCTCGGCGCTGATGCTCTCGGCGGAGACCACGGTGGGGCGGCACCCGGTGGCCGCGGTGACGGCGATGGCGGAGATCGCCGTGCAGGCCGAGCTGGCCGACCGCCCGTACCACCTGGACATCGAGGCGAGCCAGGCGACCGTGTCCGAGTCCGTGCTCCAGTCGGCGGCGCACCTCGCCGAGCAGCTGGACGCGGCGGCCCTCGTCATCCCCACCACCAGCGGCGGCGCCGCACGGGCCGTGGCGAAGTACCGCCCGTCCCGCCCGGTCGTGGCCCTGTGCCTGGACACCCTGGTGCGCGGGCAGCTCGCGCTCGAGTGGGGGGTCGTCCCCGCCATGCTGGGCGCGGAGACGCCGACGGTCGAGCGGCTGGTGGAGGTCTCCGTGGCGCGGGCCCGCGCCGCCGTCGGGCTGCGCGACGGCGACACGGTGGTGGTCACCTCGGGCCGGCGCATCGCCACCACGGGGTCCACGAACCTGATCCAGGTCCTCCGCCTGGGCGCGCCCCCGGTCTAGGAGGCGGCCGGGCGCACCACCGTGCAGGCCCGGTGCGCGTCGGTGCGGCCGTCCCCGCGGCGCTGCTCGGCGTGCACGCACACCCGGTGCGCCCCGGTGAACCGGCCCGGGCGGAACATCAGCCGCACGCGGCCCTCGGTCCACATGGGCCGGGTGCCCACCTGCTGGCAGGCGTCGGCCCGCACGCTGCCGTCGTCCTCGGCCTTGGTCACGAGCCCGGCCGGGACCGCCTCACCGGCGTCCCGCGACTGGGCGCGGGCCCCACGCCGCGGGGCGGGGGCGAGCGGCGCCCAGGTCGCCCGCACGGCCACCGCGCACCCCGATCCGGCGGGCGGTGAGCTCACCACCGCCGACACCTCCAGGGTCCCGTCCCCGTGGGTGGCGCGGACGTCGCGCACCGGGACGGCCGCGGCGGACCCGGCGAGCCACAGCGCGAGCGCGGCGGCGAGGACGATGCGGGCGGCGTGGAGCACGGGACCAGCGTGACGGGCCGCCGCGTGCCGGGCGACGGCGCCTAGAGGGTCTCCCCATGCCGCCGCCGGGCACGCGGCCGGCCCGCACGCGGACCCACCGCCGGGCCCCGCGGTAAGGTGCGCGGCGATGGCGCCGGGACGACGAGCGGGGAGGGGCCGATGAGCCAGGCCGTGGCGAGGAGGGGCGCCGCGGGGACGGCGGCCGCGCCGGCCCTCGCGGTGGCGGCGGGGTGGCCGGTGGCCCGCAGGCTCGGGCTCGGCGCGGTGCGCCCGGGGGGCGCGGCCATGACGGAGCGCCTGTTCGAGGGCGTCGGCCTGGGGGAGGGCGACCGGGTGGTCGACCTGGCCCCCGGGCACGGCATCACCGGGGCCGAGGCCGGGCGCCGCAACCTGCGGGCGTGGACGGGTGTCTGCGCCGACGCCGCCCAGGCCGGGGCGGTGCGCCGCCGTGTGCGGGGGTTCGACCGCACCTGCGTGGTCGCGGGACCCGACCGCACGGGTCTCGAGCCGGCGCGCGCGACCGTCGTGATGGCCGAGGGGCTGCTGACCGGCGTGTCGGACCCGCGCAAGCGGGCGATCGTCGAGGAGGCGCTGCGCATCACGCGGCCGGGCGGCCGGATCGGCTTCCACGAGCTCTGCGTGCTGCCGGGCGGCTGGGACCAGCCGGGGTGGGCGGAGATCCGTGCCGCCATCGGCCCCGCCGTCGCCGGCGGGGTCCGGGTGCTCGACGAGACCGGCTGGCGGGCGCTCATGGAGGCCAACGGGCTGCGCGTGACCGGCACCTCGCTGGGCCCGCTCGCCCTGCCGGACCTCATGTCGCTCGTCCGCACCGAGGGGGCCAAGGACGCGGGGCGCGTGCTGCAGCGGTTCATGCAGCCGGGCCGGGCGGCCGGCCGGGCGCGCGCCGCCCTGTACGGGCTGCAGACCCACGCGGACCGGCTCGCCTCGATCGTCATCGTGGCCGAGCGGCCCGTCGTCTCGCGCGTCCACCGGCGGGGCGCCGAGCGCGTCCTGCGCGCGCTCACGGACACCGCCGGCTGAGCTCCGCATGAGCCTGTGGCCGGGATACCGCCTCGGGCCCTACGTGGTCGAGGCGGAGATCGGGGCGGGTGCCCAGGCCACGGTCTACCGGGCTCACGACCGCGAGCGCGACCGGCGGGTGGCCCTGAAGGTGATGCAGGTCGACCTCCGCGACGACCCCACGCTGCGGGCGCGCTTCGAGCGCGAGCACCGGGTCGTGTCGGCGCTCGGGCACCCCGCCGTCGTGCCGGTCTACGAGGCGGGCGAGATCGAGGGGCAGCCCTACCTGGCGATGGGGCTGGTGGAGGGCGGCACGCTCCAGTCGGCCATCTCGGCGGAGGGGGGCCTGGAGCCCGACCGTGCGGTCCGCGTGCTGCGGCGGGTCGCCACGGCCCTCGACCACGCGCACGGCCAGGGCCTCGTGCACCGCGACGTCAAGCCGGCCAACGTGCTGCTCGACGCCGAGGGCGAGGCCTACCTGTCCGACTTCGGCCTGGCGCGCATCGTCAGCGACGTCGCCCGGCTGACCCGCACCGGCATGTGGGTGGGCACTCTCGAGTACATGTCCCCCGAGCAGATCCGGGCGACCGGGGTGGGCCCCGAGTCCGACCAGTACGCGCTGGCGGCGGTCGCGTACGAGACGCTGGCGGGGCGGCCGCCCTTCGTGCGGCGCAACCCGGCGGACCTGATGAACGCGCACCTTGCGGAGACGCCCCGCCCGGCCTCGGCGTTGCGGCCCGAGCTGGCGGCCGCCGACCCCGTGCTGCAGCGCGGCCTCGCCAAGGAGCCGGGCATGCGGTTCGGGTCGGCGACCGCCCTGGTGCACGCGCTGGCGGGCGCGCTGGGGGTGCGGTAGCTCACGCCGCCAGGGCGGTGGCGAGCCGGGTCTGGACGGCGCGGCGGGCCCGGTGGGTGCGCACCCGGGCGGCGACGGGGCTGAGCTCGAGCACCTCGGCGATGCGGGCGGGGGACTCGCCGGCGAGGTCGCGGACGGCCGCCTCGCGGTAGGTCACCGGCAGCGCCACCACCGCCGCGTGGAGCGCCGCGCCCACCTCGGCCGCGCGGGCCGCCTGGTACGGGTCGCCGTCACGGTCGGAGACGGGGGGCAGCTCGGCGACGGGGACGGGCCCGCGGTTGCGCGCGGCGATCAGCCGCAGGGACTCGTTGCGGGCGATCGTGCCGAGCCACGCCCCGAGGTCGTCGCCGCGGAAGCGGGGGAGGGCGCGCAGGGCCCGCGTCCAGGTCTCCTGGGCGGCGTCGTCGGCGTCGTAGCGGTCGCGCAGGACCGAGCGGCAGACGCGCAGGACGCGGGCGGAGTGCAGGCGGACGATCTCCTCGGTGGCGCGGCGGTCCCCGGCGACGGCGCGGGCCACGAGGCGGGCGTCCATCGGGACGACGGTGCGGGCGTCGGCGGCGGTCGTGGTGGCGGCGGTGGTGGCGGTCACGGTGTTCTCCTCGGGAGGGCGTGGTGCGTACACCCGGCACGACGACCGGGCGCCGCCGCCCCTTCCGTCGCCGTTCGGGAATAATCCGCGGACCCCCGACGTCGAACACGGGACCTGCGTGGCACCACCCGACTGCCGCCGCCTCGAGGCGCTCGTGGAGCGCGACCTCGACGGGGAGCTCACCGCCGAGCAGGACGCCTTCGTGCGCGCGCACCTGGCGGACTGCGCCGCCTGCCGCGACCGGCGGGCCTTCCAGGCGCGCCTGCGGGCGGCGGTCGACGCGGCGCTCGCCGCCGACGTCATCCCCGCCGGGCTGGCCGCGCGGCTGAGCGAGGTCCTCGCGCGCGAGGAGGCCGCCGGGTGAGGCCGAGCGTGATCCGCCGCCGGGCCTTCGAGAACGTGTTCATGGCCGAGATGCCGACGCTGTACCGGTCGGCCCGGAGGCGGGTGCGCAACACGGCCGACGCGGAGGACCTGGTGCAGGAGGCGATGCTGCGCGCCTACCGCACCTTCGACCCCGCCCACCCGCCGGAGAACCCGGGCGCCTGGTGCCAGCGCATCCTCACGAACCTGGTCGCCGACCGGGCCCGGGAGCGGGGGCGCCGGCCGGAGCCCCTGTCGGTCGACGACGAGGGCGCCGGGCTCTACGACCGCCTCGAGGCCGGACGCGACACCGGCATCTACAGCGACCCGCAGCGGCTGGTGCAGCGCTGGAGCGACCGGGACGACGTGCGCCAGGCGCTCGACGAGCTGCCGGAGTGGGCGCGCGAGGTGCTGGTGCTGAGCCACGTCGCCGGGCTGCGCTACCGGGAGATCGCGGAGGTGCTCGGGGTGCCCGAGGGCACCGTGATGAGCCGGCTCAACCGCGCGCGCCGGGCGCTGGAGCGGGCACTGGCGGCCCGTGCGGGGCTGCCGGATCGCCCGCGCCGGCGCATCGACGCCCCCGCCCCGGAGGCCCGGCCGCGCCTGGAGGGGCTGGAGCGGGCCTGGGGCGACGTGCCGCCGGCGTTCACGGCCATGGCCGCCGACCCCAACCTGCTCGACGCCGCGGCCCGGATGATGCGCACGGTCATCGACGACGGCGCGCTGCCGGCGGCCACCAAGCGCACCCTGCTGGGCGCCCTCGGCGACGCGGCGCCGCCCGCCGACGGCCCCACCCGGGCGCTGGCCGAGTTCACGCGGCGCGCGTCGGCGGCCCCGGCCGAGCTCACGCGGGCCGACTACGAGCTGCTGTACGCGGAGGGGTGGACCGAGCCGCAGGTGCTCGAGGCCGTGCACCTGGCCGCGTTCGCGCCGTACCTTCGCGCCATGAACACCGCGCTCGGCGGCTGACACCCCCCGTCCGGCGGGGGTGAGGGCGCCGCGGCCTACCCTAGGATGCCCGACGGGAAACGCGTGATGGCGGCGGGGGTCCCTGTGCCGACATCACCGGACACGAGGGACGGTCGACGTGGCAGAGGGGAACTACCGGGTGTGCATCGTCGGGGGCGGCTTCGGCGCCCTGCTGACGCACACCACCCTGCGGTACCTGGGTTTCGAGAACGACGAGATCCTGGTGCTGGGCGACGAGGAGGACCCCGTCGCCACCTACCGCGCCTTCGCGTGGGGGCTCGGGCAGACGGTGCTGCGCTCCGAGAGCGAGAGCCACTTCCTGCCCGCCGACTGGCCCACGTTCGCGATCATGGACATGTTCGCGCGCCGCCGGCTCGGCCCCGTGATCCGGTCGATCAACCGCACCTTCAACCCCGGCGTGCCCGACGTCCTCGCCGAGGCGCGCGCGGTCGCCGCCCACACCGGCTACCGCCGCAGCTTCCGCCGGTGCCGGGTCGGGGAGGTCGTCCGCGCCGGCACCGACCGGGACCCCTACTTCGGCATGTACGACGAGGACGGCAACCTGGTCGCCCGCGCGCGCCACGTCCTGCTGGCGGTGGGTCACGGCCCGCTGTTCTTCCCGGCCGCGCTGGAGGAGGCCCGCAAGGACCCGGTGATGCGCGACCGCATCGTGCAGGCCTACGAGCCCAAGCGGTACACCCCGGGCGGCCGCTACATCGTGGTGGGCAGCGGCATCGCCGGCGTCAACGAGTGGGTCAACGTGCTGCTGTCGGGCGCCGAGTGCATCGCGCTGCGCCGCACCCCCGCCCCGGACGACCAGGACCTCAACGTGCCGCGGTGCCTGTTCGAGGCGCTGGGCATCGATGCGTTCCAGCAGCTCAGCCACGCCGAGCGGCTGCGCATCCTCAACAAGGTGCTGCGGGGCACCACGCCCCAGCGGCGCAACTGGCAGGACCTGATCGCGGAGGGGTACCAGAAGGGCACCTTCCGGGAGATCATCGGCGAGATCACGCACATCTCCCCCGGACCGGAGGGGCTCGTCGTCGACTGCTCCCTGGTGGAGGGCGGCAGCACCGGTCCCCTGCACATCACCGGGGTCTCGGCCGCCACCGGCTTCACCAAGGGTTCCGCGGCCGTGCCCATCCTGAAGCGGCTCATCGATCGCTACCACCCGCCGATGGAGGGCCCGCGCATCGCCCTCGACACCAACTGCGGCGTGCCGCCGATCGACCGGCCGGACTCGCGCCTGTGCATGATCGGCATCCAGGCGAACATCGTCGTGCCCAACGGCGACACGATCGCCGGGCTCAAGTACATCGCCCGCCGCTTCGCCTGGGACGTGCTCAAGGCCGAGGGCCGCGCCAAGCGCGGGTTCTTCTCGCGCAACGCCCTGCACTTCCGCTGCGCGCGCGCCGCCATCCAGGACATCCGCGCGCTTCCCGACACCCCCCAGCTCGCCTAGTCCGAGGAGACCCCGCCGTGTGTCCCACCCTGCTGGGTCGGCTGCAGACCCGCATCGTGATCCTGATCCTCCCGGCGATCCTCGCCGGGCTCCTGTCCCTGCTCACCGGCAACGCCGAGTGGATCGCCCTGATCGGCATCTACCTGTCGCTCGGCGTCCTGTGGGACTGCCTGGTGTACCGGCCCATCATCAGCTGGCAGCCGGGATGGCTCACCGGCATCCTCGCCATCGGCGAGTACGTGCTGCTGATGGTGGTCGCGCTCGCGCTCGAGTTCTCGATCCCCTTCTGGCAGGCGACGCTCTTCTACTGGGCGGTCTGGGTCATCGCCCAGTGCGTGCGCATCGTGGTGCTGCCGCTGTTCTTCCTCACCCGGCTCGAGGACGGCGGCGAGCTGCGCCGGCCCGAGTGGACCATCCCCGCGCAGCTGGAGCAGCTGCCGGTGCTGGCCTCCGCGGGCGAGGAGCTGCCCGAGCGGCTCTCCGGCCTGTGGCGCCGGCCGAGCGAGATCGGCCAGCCCCTGCCGGCGCCGTCCCAGATCGGGCCGATCCCGCCGGAGTTCCTGGCGGCGCTGGAGCGCGGCCCGCGCTGAGGGACCGCGGGCCGCGCTC
>DATMJR010000093.1:0-3852 GCA_035553775.1 Miltoncostaeaceae bacterium
CCGGCCCTCGGCGTCGGCGTCCACCTCGACGAGGTCGCCGTCGCCGAACTCCCCCTGCAGCAGGCGCAGGGCGAGGGTGTCCTGGATGCGCTTCTGGATGACCCGCTTGAGCGGCCGCGCCCCGTAGACCGGGTCGAAGCCCTCGTCGGCCAGCGCCGCCCGGGCGGCCGGGGTGACCTCCAGGGTCACGCCGCGCTCGCCGAGACGGCGGGCGACGTGCGCGAGCTGCATCCCGACGATGCGGTCGAGGTGGGCGCGCCCCAGCCGGTCGAAGATCACGATCTCGTCGACCCGGTTGAGGAACTCCGGGCGGAAGTGCTCCCGCAGCGCCCCCATCACCCGCTCGCGGGCGATGGTGTCGTCGATGCCGTCCACCAGGAAGTGGCTGCCGATGTTGCTGGTCATGATCACGACCGTGTTGCTGAAGTCGACCACCCGGCCGTGGCCGTCCGTGAGGCGGCCGTCGTCGAGCAGCTGCAGCAGCACGTTGAACACGTCGGCGTGCGCCTTCTCGATCTCGTCGAGCAGCAGCACCGAGTAGGGCCGGCGGCGGACGGCCTCGGTGAGCTGGCCGCCCTCCTCGAAGCCCACGTAGCCGGGCGGCGCGCCGATGAGCCGCGCGACCGTGTGCTTCTCCATGTACTCGCTCATGTCGACGCGGATCATGGCCTTCTCGTCGTCGAACATGAACTCGGCCAGCGCCCGCGCCAGCTCGGTCTTCCCCACGCCCGTGGGGCCCAGGAAGATGAACGAGCCGATCGGCCGGCCGGGGTCGCTGAGGCCCGCCCGGGCGCGCCGCAGGGCGTTCGCGACGGCCTCCACCGCCTCGTCCTGACCGACCACGCGCTCGTGGAGGCGCTCCTCCATGTGGACGAGCTTCTCCACCTCGCCCTCCAGCAGGCGGCTGACGGGGACCCCCGTCCAGCTGCCGACCACCTCGGCGACGTCCTCCTCGTCGACCTCCTCCTTGAGCATCTGCCGGCTCTGCTGCTGGTGCTCGAGGTCGGCGTTGGCCTGCTCCAGGGCCCGCTCCAGCTCGGGCAACGTCCCGAACTTGAGGCGCGCCGCACCCTCCAGGTCGAGCTGGCGCTCGGCCCTCTCCAACTCGGCCCGCGCCTGCTCGATCTGGCCCTTGAGCTCCTGGATCCGCGAGATGACGGACTTCTCCTGCTCCCAGTGGGCCCGCATGGCGCCGGCCTCCTCGCGCAGGCCGGCGAGCTCCTCGGCGATCGCGTCGCGGCGCGCCACCGACGCGGGGTCGGTCTCCTTGGCGAGCGCCTGCTCCTCGATCTCCAGCTGGATGATGCGGCGCTGGACGGCGTCCAGCTCGCTGGGCACCGAGTCGATCTCGATGCGCAGGCGGCTGGCGGCCTCGTCGACCAGGTCGATCGCCTTGTCGGGCAGGAAGCGCCCGGTGATGTAGCGGTGGGACAGGCGCGCCGCCGCGACCAGGGCGGCGTCCTGGATGCGCACCCCGTGATGCACCTCGTAGCGCTCCTTCAGACCGCGCAGGATGGCGATCGTCGCCTCCACGCTCGGCTCGCCCACCAGCACCGGCTGGAAGCGCCGCTCCAGCGCGGCGTCCTTTTCGATGTGCGTGCGGTACTCGTCCAGCGTGGTGGCGCCGACCGCGCGCAGCTCACCGCGGGCCAGCATCGGCTTCAACAGGTTGGCGGCGTCCACCGCCCCCTCCGCGGCGCCCGCCCCCACGATCGTGTGCAGCTCGTCGATGAACAGGATGATCTGCCCCGCGGCGTCGGCGATCTCGCGCAGCACCGCCTTCAGCCGGTCCTCGAACTCCCCCCGGTACTTGGCGCCCGCGATCAGCGCGCCGATGTCCAGCGAGACGACGCGCTTGTCGCGCAGGCCCTCCGGTACGTCGCCGGCCACCACGCGCTGGGCGAGTCCCTCGACGATCGCCGTCTTGCCCACGCCCGGCTCGCCGATCAGCACCGGGTTGTTCTTGGTGCGCCGCGACAGCACCTGGATGACCCGCCGCACCTCCTCGTCCCGGCCGATCACCGGGTCGAGCTTTCCCTGGCGCGCGGCGTCGGTGAGGTCGCGGCCGTACTGCTCCAGGGCCTGGTACTTGCCCTCCGGGTTGGCGTCCGTGACGCGCGCGGAGCCGCGGATGCCCTGCAGGGCACCGAGCAGACCGTCCGGCGTCAGGCCCGCGGCGGTCATCGCCTCCTTCGCGGGCGAGTCCTCCTGCAGCAGCGCCAGCAGCAGGTGCTCCGTGGAGATGAACTGGTCGCCGAGCCGCTCCGCCTCCTGGCCGGCCCGCCGCACCACCCGCCCGAACGCGGGCGAGGGCCGGTGCTCCACGTTGCCCCCGCGCACCTGCGGGCGCCGGGCGAGCGCCTCCTCGGCGCGCGCGCGAACCACCGGGACGACGCCTCCGGCGCGCTCGACCAGCGGCTCGACGATGCCCTCGCGCTGGTCGAGGAGCGCGAGCAGCAGGTGCTCGGGCTCGATCTGGGGATGGTCCCCGTCCTGGGCGCGCCGCAGCGCCCCCGCCATGGCCTCCTGGGCCTTCTCCGTCGGTCGGTCGACCGCCATCACCGCACCCCTTCGCGTCGCGTCGGAACGACCGGCCGGTACACGGGCACGAGCGCCGTCCCGGTGCGCGTGACCCGCACCAGGTCCGCCCGCACCGACCGCCGGACCTCCTCGATCTCCCGCCTGCCACGGGTCCGCTCCTCCTCGAGCAGCCCCTCCAGCTCGCGCACCCGGCCCTCGGCCGCCCGCAGGCGGCGCTCCAGGTCGAGCACGCGCTCGATCCCCGCCAGGTTGAGCCCCTCCTCCGACAGCGCCTGGATGCGGAGGAGCACCTGGACGTCCTCGTCCGAGTACAGCCGCGTGTTCCCCTCCGACCGGACCGGCCGGATGAGCCCGCGGCGCTCGTACACCCGCAGCGTCTGCGGGTGCATGCCGGCCTTCCGCGCGGCGATGCCGATCAGGTGGAAGCCGGCCGTGCGCACGACCCGTCGCGTGGCCATCAGAACAGCCCCGCCCGCGGATCGGAGGCGTCGGCGGCGGCATACGCCTCCAGCGCCTCCCGCTGCGCGTCGGTCAGCGTCTCGGGCACCGCCAGCCGCAGCGTGGCGATGAGATCGCCGCGCCCGCCGCCCTTCAGCTTGGGCGCGCCCTGCCCGGGCACCCGCAGGGAGCGGCCGTCCGCGGAGCCCGCGGGCACCCGCAGCTTGACCCGGCCGTTGAGCGTCGGCACCTCCACCTGCGCGCCCAGTGCGGCCTCCGGGAACGTGACCGGAACGTCCACCACCAGGTCGTCGCCGCGGCGCGTGAACACGCGGCTGGGCGCCACGCGGGTGGTGACCAGCAGGTCGCCGGGGGTGCCGCCGCGCGCGCCCGCCTCGCCCTTGCCCTTGAGGCGGATCACGGTGCCGTCCTTGGCGCCCGGCGGCACGGTCACCTGGTAGCGGCGGCGCGCAGAGATGCTGCCCGCGCCGCTGCACGTGGGGCAGGGGTCCTCGATCACCGTGCCGTTGCCGGCGCACCGCGGGCAGGGCTGACCGATGGAGAAGCCGCCGGCGTCCCGCCCGATCACGCCGCGGCCCCGGCACTCGGGGCACAGGCTCGGGCTGGTGCCGGGCTTCGCGCCCGATCCGCCGCAGGTCTCGCAGGTGTCGCGCTTGTCCACGACCACGGGGACCTTGACGCCGTTCATCGCCTGCTCGAACGACAGCCGCACCTCGGTCTCGATGTCGCGGCCCCGGCGCATGCCGGGGTCGGCGGTCCGCCCGCCCGTGCGCGTGCCGGCGCCGCCCCGGCCGAAGAACTGGCCGAAGATGTCGGCGAAGTCGCCGAAGCCGCCGAAGCCCGCCCCGGCAC
>DATMJR010000094.1:0-6645 GCA_035553775.1 Miltoncostaeaceae bacterium
CCGGTGATCCCTCAGCACGGCCCGGGCCTCGGCGGGCGTCATCACCGGGCCGTGGCCGGGCACCACCCGGTCGATGCGGCCGAGCAGCGACTCCAACAGGTCCAGTGCGTCCAGGTAGGCGGCGACGGAGCCGCCCCGGTCCACCAGCGGCTCCTCCACCGGGGAGAGGTAGTCGCCGGGGCAGAGCACCGCGGCGTCCGGGAACAGGTAGGCGGCGCCGTCGGCCGTGTGACCGGGGACGGGGTGGACCTCGACCCGCCCGCCGGCCACGGCGATCGTGGCGGGGGCGTCGACGACCCGGGCGGCGGAGAGGTCGGCGAGGGTGCGCGGCGCCCGCCCGGCGGCGCGGTCGTACGCGGCCAGCTCGGCCGCGATCGCGGGGCCGTGCGCCGTCAGCCGCGCCGCGGTGCGCCGCTCCAGCACCACCTCGGCGCCGGGGAGGGCCGGCGGCATCAGCAGGTGGTCCCAGTCGGCGTGGGTGACCAGCAGCGCCCGCACGGGCGCGCCCTCCTTGGCGAGCGTCCGCAGGAGGCCCTCGGGCTCCCCGGGCTCCACCGGCGAGTCCACGACCACCCAGCCGTCGCGCATGCGCAGGGCGGTGCTGGTGGTGTCCCAGGGCGCGGAGTGCACCACCAGGACCCCGGGCGGGTCGACATACGGCGCCCACCCGTGCGTGGTGCGGGACACGGTGCGGGCGGGGACCGGGACGACGGCACCGGGGGCGGCGGGCCGCCCCCGGTGCGCGCCGCTAGTCCAGGTAGGGCTCCAGCTCCCGGCCGATGTCGGCCGGGCTCAGCTCCTCGCCGTCGTTCAGGCGGGCGAGGAGCCCCGTGATGACCTTCTTGGCATCGCGCTTGCCGGACGCCCCCAGGAACCCGTCGAACACGTGGTCACCGGCCATGGCCCGGTTGATCTCCTTGTCCTTGTCGTGGTCGCCGAGGTCGCTGTAGTAGACGACCCGGTACGCACGGTTGTACGAGGACTCCCGGTAGATCTCGAACATGGTCCGGTCCTGGGGGCGCGTGCTCACCGGCGCCGCACCCCGGCCGTCTGGCCGCCGCCCGCCGGGGCGGACGCCATCTCGGCCCGCAGCTGGCGCTCCAGCTCCGCCAGGCGCGCCTCGATGTCGTCCCGCGCCATCCGGTCGCGCACCAGGTCCTCCCGGTACCGCGACAGGAAGTATCCGATGGTCTCGACCCGGATCTTGATGGACCCCGACGCCTTGTTCTCGTCGATGTCCTTGAAGCAGAAGTACGGGGTCCCGGAGTTCTGGACGATCTCCTCGACGACCGTGTAGATGGGCGCGTCGTGGCCGCACTTGAAGGAGCTGAGCTCCAGCGCCACCAGGTTGGGGTGGCGTGCGACGTACTTGGAGGCCCACACCTTGCGGCTGGTGTTCTCCGAGTAGGAGTTCTTCCACACGTCCGTGATGTCGAACGGGTCCTGGATGTGGCCCGCCCGCACGTCGTCGCCGAACAGCCGCCACACGAGGTCCTCGTCGATCGGCAGCGAGTCCTGGGTGAACACCGGGTAGCCGATGCGCTGGAACTCGTCGCAGATCTCGTGGTTGACGCCCGGGTCGTTGTGGTACGGCCGGCCGAGCAGCACGATGCCGATGCGGTCCTCGTCCTCCAGCTGCTGCAGCACCTCGCGGGCCGCGACGCGGATGTCGGACTCGTACCGCTCCAGGGCCGCGTAGCCCTCCTCGACGGCCCGGCGGTTCTCCTCGGGCGTGAGGCCCAGGAAGTCCTTCCAGTCGTCGAACAGCTGCTTCTCGAGCAGCTTCGGCTCGTCCACGTTGACGAACGTGTTCTTGTAGACCACGCCGAGCTCCGAGAAGAGGTCGCCCTCCTTGGTGAAGGCCGCCTTCACCGCCTCGGGGGTCGCCGTGACCGTGGGACACGCCCGGTTGCCCTGCGTGCACGACAGGTGCGAGCCGAGGGCGTCGATCATCGGGAAGAAGATCACGTCCAGCGGCCGCTTCGCGTGGTGCTTGTAGAGCAGGTTGTGCACGTGGGGGATGCCGATCTTGCTGGGGAAGCACGGGTCGATCGCCCCGCGCTTGGCGCCCTCCTTGTACAGCTCCTCGCTGGTGTAGTCGGAGTACACGATGTTCTGCGGCGGCACGCCGAGGGCCTCGAGCCATCCCGCGAACAGCGGGTTGGTGGAGTAGGCGTTCAGCACCTTGGGGATGCCGATGCGCAGGTTCTCGCGCCGCGCGGCCACCTCGTTGCGCCGCCGGGCGGCGGAGGTGAGGGCCCGCTTGGTGGGCGGGTCGGCCACGACCTTGGCGCGCGGCGAGCGGAACACGGCGTGCGCGGACAGGTCGAGGAAGTTGGGGTAGGCGTCCTTGTTGGAGTCCATGCCCTTCTTGATGACCCGCATCGCCTCCACGTCCTCGACGAGGCCGCGCTCGCAGGAGTTGCCGACGATGAGGCGCTTGACGCCCGGCAGGATCTCGATCTTGCTCGGGCGCGGCTGGTCCGCGAACTCCTCGCCGACGTTGACGTCGATGAAGGTGCGCAGGCACCGGTTCTTGCAGAAGTAGCACCGCGTGTCCTCGCTGCGGTGCGAGGTGTAGGTGATCTGCTCGAGCCGGTCGATGCCGATGAACTCGGTGCGGCGGCCGTTGCGGTACAGGCGCCCCGCCTCGATGCCGGCGCCGATCGCCCCGGACTCGCCGCAGTGCGGGTGCACCGTGATCTTCGGCTGCTGCTCCTTGCCGGCGAACCGCTGGGTGATGAAGTCGACCTGCGACTTCACCGCCGCCAGGTTGTGCTGGGTGCCGCCCTGCAGCACGAAGTGGTTGCCGAGCATGGCGAGGTTCGGCAGCTGGGCCACGTACAGCCAGATGTTCTTCGGCAGCACGGCAGCCAGGCCGGCCATGATCTCCTCGGGCTTCCAGCCCTGCCGCTGGAAGTCGACGATGTCCGACTGCATGAACACGGCGCAGCCGTAGCCGAACGTGGGCATCGCCTCGGCGCCGAAGGCGATCTCGGCGTACTTCTTGACGTCGAAGCCGAACGTCTCGGCGGTGCTCTGCAGAAAGTAGCCGTTGCCGGCCGAGCACTGCGTGTTGAGCTTGAAGTCCTTGACCTGACGGTTCTTCAGGACGATGAGCTTGATGTCCTGGCCGCCCACGTCGACGATCACGTCCACGTCGTCGAAGAAGTGCAGCGCCGACTCGGTGTGGGCGACGGTCTCCACCAGGGCGACGTCGGCCCGCAGGACGTCCTTGAGGATGTCCTTGGCGTACCCCGTGGTGCCGATCCCCAGCACCTCCAGCTCGGCGCCCTGCGCGCGGATCTGGTCGTCGAGGGACTTCAGGATCTCCTTGGTGTCCTCGATCGGGTTGCCCTTGGACAGCTGGTAGCTCTTGACGAGCACCTCGCCGTCCTCGGAGATGAGGGCGGCCTTGGTGGAGGTGGAGCCGCCGTCCAGGCCGATGAACCCGCGCACGGTCTGGCCGGAGGAGAAGGTGGCGGGGATGAACGGCTTCATCGTGTACTTCTCGATGAAGGCGTCCAGCTCCGACTTCTCCTCGTAGAGGCCCTTGCCGCCCGCGGCCTGCTTCTCCTCGAGGCGCCCGACCTCGATGTAGTGCCGCAGCAGCTTGGTGCCGCGGTACCGGCCGACCCCGGGCTCCTCCTCCTTGCCGAACTCCACGGCGCCGAGCGCGGCGAAGTACTGGGCGTTGTCCGGGACCTTGATGAGATCGCGCGGGTCGTCGTGGGGGGGCAGGGGCGTCTTACGCTCGGCCCAGATCTTCGGGATGTTGTCCTTCCACGCCTCGACCATGCCCCGGATGTACGTGTTGGGGCCGCCGAGCAGCAGCACGTGCGGCAGCAGCGTGTTGCCGCGCGTGAGCACCGACAGGTTCTGCCCGATGATCGCGTCGAACAGCGACGCCATCAGCTGGTCGGGCGGCACGCCCATCTTCTGCAGCGAGTTGACGTCGGTCTCGGCGAACACGCCGCACTTGCCGGCCACGGGGTGGATCTTGATCCCCGTGTACGCCATGTCCTTGAGCTGGTCGGCCGGGATCCGCAGCTTCGCGTTGATCTTGTCGATGACGGCGCCGGTGCCACCCGCGCACTTGTCGTTCATCGACGGGATCTTCTTCTTCTTACCCGTCTCCGGGTCTTCCTTGAAGATGATGATCTTGGCATCCTGCCCGCCGAGCTCGATGACCGAGCCGCACTCCGGGTACAGCTTCTCGACCGCCAGCGAGACCGCGGTCACCTCCTGCACGAACTTGGCGCCGATGCGGGCCGCCATGCTGTTGCCGCCGGAGCCGGTGATGAACATCCGGATCCGCTCGTGCGGGACGGGGAAGTCGGTCTCGATGCGCGTCAGGAACTCGAGGACCTTCTCGGGCTGCTTGGTCTCGTGACGCTGGTAGTCCTGCCACAGGATCTCGTCGGTCGCCGGGTCGACCACCACCGCCTTGACGGTGGTGGAGCCGACGTCCAGGCCGACGAACAGCTCGTCGTAGTCCCGGTAGGAACCTGCCGCCATCTCAGACCCCGGCCGGGACGGCGGCCCGGCTGCCCTTCTCGGCCGCGCGCAGGTCGGCCACGTGCGCCAGGAAGTTCGCGGCGGTGCCGACGCAGCCCTTGGTGTGGGGGACCTTGTACATCGCGCTCTCGAGCTCGGGGTGCTCCGCGGCGTACTCGCGCGCGTTCTCGAGCGTGAGTCCGAGCTTCTCCTCCAGCCGCTCGATCTCCTGGCGGGCCTTGACCCGCGCCTCGCCGAGCGCCATCTGCACGCGGCTGTGCGCGTTGACCTCGCCCTCGCCGGAGGTCTCGATGGGCAGGTAGATCATGTCCTTGTAGTTGTTCACCACGGCGGACTGGACGCCGTCGGACTGCGTCGACGGCATGCACCCGAACGGCTTGAGCGACAGGACCATGTGGCACAGGTCCTTGTTCGAGTAGTAGATGTTCTTGGCGACCTCGAGGTGGCCCTCGCCGCCGCCGGCGCGCGAGTTGTAGAACGGGTGGCCCAGCCGCTGCAGCTCGTACTGGTCGGTGAGCCCGTGCGGGATCTCGTTGAGCGCGGCGCGCAGCTTGTTCCACTCGCGCGTGAACACGGCCTCGGCGAGCGTGAGCTTGGCGTTCTTGCGGCGGGCGCGCAGGTCGTTGGCCACGCGCTTGTCGATGCGCCACGCCGACGGCATCGACTCGTCCTCGTTGGTCTGCGCGCGGTCGCGGTTCATCTGCTTGGCCTGGTGGATCATGTACATGATCCAGGTGCCGACCGGCTCCACCACGACCTGGGCGTTCTCACGCTCCAGGAAGCGGAACATGTTGAAGTTGCCGTCGCCCTCGGTGGTCTGCGCCCAGAACTCGCCGGTGATCTTCACGACGGGCTTGATGCGGGTGCGGTCGAGGCGGACCTTGGCCAGCTCCTCGCCGACGGCGTGGAACGCCTCGGTGTAGTCCTTGCCCACCAGCTGGTCGGCGAACTTGCCGGCCTTCTCGGCCAGGTCGCCCACCTTGCTGTCGCCCAGCAGCCGGCCCACGGCGCCGTCGAGCGAGTAGCGCCGGCGCTCCCGAAGCACCGTGTAGAGCGTCTCCATGCCGGCGTCGAGCGCGGCGTCGATGCTGCCCTGCTCCACCTCGAAGGGGCGCACCTGGTACCCGATGTCGTTCATCAGGTCGCCCATGTTCATGGCGTTCAGGATCGCCAGGAAGAAGTCGGTGTTCATCTCCAGGCCGGCCTCGGCGCCCGACTGGTCCAGGCCGCCCGACTGCTGGAACAGGATCACCCGGAAGCCGTCGAAGCCGGAGTTGCGCAGGGCGAGGCGGTACTCGGCCTCGTACATCCCGAAGCGGCACGGCCCGCAGGCGCCGGCCGTGACGAAGATGTACTTGTCGAGGATGTCCTGCTTGCTCATCCCGGAGCGCTCGAGCTTCTGCAGGTGCTGCACCAGGTTGCCCACGGTGAAGTAGGTGGGGTTGCACTGGCCGTTGTTGCCGTACTCCTTGCCCAGCTGGAAGGCGGCCACGTCCGGGACGGGGAGGACCTCGCACTGGTAGCCCAGGCCGGAGAGCGCGCCGTGGATCAGGTGCTCGTGCTTCCACGTCAGGCCGCCGTACAGCACGGTGGTGTGCGGCCGCTGGTCCCGGGTGAAGGGCCGCTCGACGGGCTTTTCGAAGTGCTGCGGGGTGTCCTTGCGAACGCCCATCTCACGCTCGAGGCGTGCGCGCTCCTCCTCGAGCCGCTGCCGGATGAGGTCCTCGTTCGACGTCAGCTGCGACGACATAGGGGGGGCCGCCTTTCCTTGGTTGTGCGGGTCTACCTGGCTGTCCCGCAGGCCACGCGCCGCCGCGCCGAGGGCGCCGGCGGTCGCGACCATGGGCACGTCCCCCCGCCGCGGTACCGCCCGGCGGGCGCTGCGGAGGGGGTAGGGGGACCGGTTCCGCGCCGTCCGGTCGCCTGGGCGCGCAGGGCCCGGAGGACCCACGCCGGTCGGCCGTGCGGGACCGGCTGACGCAGCGCATCTGCGCCCCGTCGCCACCGTCCCACCGTGTGCCGCCGCCGCACGGCGGCGACGGGATCACGAGACATCTGTGCAGTCCACGGCCGAATGCGGAATGCCGCGACCCTAGCCCGGCACCCGGCCCGGGTCCAGCCTCGTGT
>DATMJR010000095.1:0-8025 GCA_035553775.1 Miltoncostaeaceae bacterium
CCCCAACCCCGCCCCACCACGGCCATTGCATCCGGCTGATGCGGGCCACGGCGTCCAGGGGCACGTCCGCCCGGCCCAGCAGCCCGAGCCGGACGTGGACGCCGTCCGCGTCCACCACCACGTCGCCGCCGCGCGGCGCGAGCAGCGCGACGAACGGAAGCGCCCAGCGCGAGGTGGGGAGGGGGAAACGTTCCACCGCCCTCGGAGGGTAGCCGCGGAGGCGGCGTATCATCAGGCCGGTGACCGCCTCCACCGGTGCCCGGCGCCCATGGCGCTGAGCGGCTTCATCCGCAGGGGCCGCGCCGCCCGCCGGGACGGCTCCGGCACGCTCGCGCTGCTCGTCGCCGCGGAGCCGACCCTGGTGCAGCAGCTCGGCCTGACCCCGTCGCGCCGCGCCGGCGTGTGCATCACCCCGGTGGCCGCCGCCGCCTTCACCGCCCTGCTCGGGGAGCTGGAGCAGGTGCTGGCGACCGCGGGGCGCACCACCGGCACCTCGGTCTCGCGGACGTGCGACGACTTCGGCTTCCAGTGGTTCGTGCTGGAGGACGACGACTCCCTGACGGACCTGGTCGACGCGGTGCGGCTTGTGGAGGACGCGCTCGTCGCGCGCGGGCACCGCGACCAGCTGCTCTGCGCGGTCTTCGGGGCCGCCGCGGACGGGGCGCCCCTGCACCTGGTGCACACCTTTCGCACCGGGAGGTTCCACCCGGTCGCCCCCCTGCCCGGCGGCGACCGCGACCGCGGCGCCGAGGAGCGGCTGCGCGCGGGCCTGCGCGGCGTGCTGCCGCTGGAGGGCGACGACGACCGCTGCTTCCCCGTGTGGGGCGCCCCTCCCGTGGCCTGACCCGCCCGGCGGGCGGCTCAGCCGGGGATGAGACCGTCCCCCGCCAGCAGGGAGCGCGCCTCGTGCAGGCGTGAGTCGGGCGCCGGGACGATCGCGTCGGAGCCGACGAGCTCCGCGGGCGGCACCGGCACCCCGTGGGCGCGGATGAACGCGACCAGGGCCGCGAGCGCGCGACCGAAGGACCCCTCGTCGCCCGCCTCGACGGCGCGCAGCACGGCGTCGTCGAGGGCGTTCACCGCGTCGTGCAGCGCCCCCGGCAGCCGGAACTGCCCCTCGCCGAGGACGCGGACGATCACCCGGCGGTGCCCCGCCCGAGTTCACCCGCCGCGGGGGACCCGCCGCCCAGCTCCTTCTTGAGGGCCTCGAGCTCCGCGTCGACGCCCGCCCCCGCGCTGATCTTGGCGAGCTCGCGGTCGATGGCGTCGCCGCCCGGGGCGCTGACGTCCTCGAGCGCACCGGACTCCAGCAGTTCGTCGATGGCGCCCGCACGGGCCCGCATGTTGTCGACCTTGTCCTGCGCGCGCGTCATCGCGAGGCCGACGTCGCCCATCTCCTCGGAGATGCCCGTGACCGCCTCGCCGATGCGGGTCTGCGCCTCCGCGGCGGTGTACTGCGCCTTGATGGTCTCCTTCTGCGTGCGGAAGGACTCCACCCGCGCGCTCAGCCGCTGCTCCGCGGTGACGAGCTTGTCCTGCTCGGCCTGCAGCTGGGCGCGCTGCTCGTCGAGTCCCTGCAGCTGCAGCTGGACGCCCTTCTTGCGCTCCAGCGCCACCCGGGCGAGGTCCTCGCGGCCGGCCTGGAGGGCGGCCCGCGCCTGGCCGTCGAGCTTGGTCACGCTCTGCTCGAGCTTGGCCGCCTGCAGCTCGATGCGCTTCTTGCTGGTGGCCACGTCCGCGACACCGCGCCGCACCTTCTGCAGCATCTCGAGCTGACGCTCGTAGGAGTAGTCGAGGACCTCCCGCGGGTCCTCCGCGCGGTCCAGGGCCGCGCTGGCCTTGGCACGGAAGATCATCGAGATCCTCTGGATGATGCCCATGGGACTCCTCTCCGGCGCGGTCGCAGTCCCGAGCTTAGCGTCCCCGGAGGGCGGCCCCGGGGGCGTGCGGCGGCCGGCCGCCTAGCGCAAGTCGACCACCTCACGCGTGCGCAGATGCGCGAGCACCTTGCGCTTCACCCGCTGAAGAGCGTTGTCGACCGTCTTCGGCGTGCACCCCTGGAGCACGGCGATCTCCTCGTACGAGCGGCCCTCCAGGTACATGGTGAGCACGGCGCCCTCGAGCTCGGAGAGCACGGTCCCCAGACAGCCCACCAGCGCCCTCAGCTCCTCGGACGAGATCGCCTGGTTGACGGGGTCGCCGGCCGGGTCGTCGGGCAGCACCTCGGCCAGCGACATCTCCTGGTCGCTGGAGCTGCCGGCGCGCGAGTGGCTGAACGACACGTAGGTGTTGAGCGGGGCGTGCTTGTTGCGCGCGGCGGTCTTGATGGCGGTGATGATCTGGCGCGTGACGCACAGCTCCGCGAACGAGCGGAACGAGGCCTCACGGTCCGGACGGTAGTCGCGCACCGCCTTGAACAGGCCGATGAGGCCCTCCTGCACGAGGTCCTCACCCTCGCCGCCGGCGAGGAAGTACGAGCTGGCCTTCAACCTCACGAAGCCGCGATAACGCTCCACGATGCGGTCCATCGCGACCGGGTCGCCACGACGTGCACGGTCGACCAGGACACGATCCGCGGTGTCGATCCATGGTTGAGGGTTGCCGGTCAGGGACCCTCGTGCCGGGGTCGAGGTGGAGCGGGAGAGCGCGAACGACATGGGGCACACAGCCTTCGTCTCAATCTCAGGTGGAGACTGGTTACGGGTTGCGCGCGATCCTATGCGCTTCCACCACGAAGTGAAAGAGCGATTCGCAACGAGCCGAGCGCATGTGTAGGTGCCGCGGGACGTCCCGCGCACCGTCACATCGTGGGCGCCGCGCCCGATCTCACCTGGAACGGGGCCGTCAGGAGGCGCGGCCGGCGAGGCCACGCCCCGCCTCGAACAGCAACAGACCCGCGGCGACCGAGATGTTGAGTGACGCCACGCGCCCGCGCATCGGGATCGCCACCAGCACGTCGCACGCGCGCGCGACACGCGGGCGCAGCCCCGCACCCTCGCTGCCCAGGACGATCACGGCGTCCGCGGCGACGTGCGCGGACGTGTACGCGACGCCGCCCTCGGGGTCCGCGCCCACCACCTGCCGTCCGGCGTCGCGCGCCTCCTGCAGGAAGCCGGCGATGCTCTCCGCCCGGGCGATCGCGAGGTGCTCCACGGCCCCGGCCGACGCCTTGCACACGACCGCCGTCACGCCCGGTGAGCCCCGGGCGGCGATGACCAGGCCGCCCGCCCCCGCCGCGTCGGCCACCCGCGAGATCGCCCCCAGGTTACGGGGGTCCTGCGCGCCGTCCAGGCAGGCGACGGGGCCGCCCGCCTCCAGCACCGAACGCGGTGGCACGTAGGGGTAGGGACCCGTGAAGGCGACGACGCCCTGGTGGTCGCCGGTCCCGCACGCGCGCGCGAGCGCGGCGCGGTCCCGCGACCGCACCGTCGCCGCGGCCAGCCACGGCTCGCCGCCGAGCTGCGGCAGCGCCCACACCTCACGCACCGGGCGCCGCCCCGCGGCGAGCAGTTCGCGCACCGGGTTGCGCCCGTAGACGACCTCGCCGGCGCCGGTCACAGCGGGGTGACCTGGGCACCCTCCGGCGTGTCGCGCACGTCCCAGCCGTGCTCCTGGATGCGCGCGCGCAGACCGTCGGCGAGCGTGAAGTCCCGCCGGCCGCGGGCGGCGTCGCGCTCGGCCACGAGCCGGCGCACCTCGTCCGGCACCGGGTCCGCGGCGTCGGCGGCCAGGGTCCCGAGCCCGAGGATGTGCAGCATCTCGGCGAACTGCATCCGGGTCGCGTGGATCTGCTCGAGGGTGGGCCGCGCGGGGCCGTCGACGGCCCGGTTGATCGCCGCGACCACCTCGAACACGGCGGCGAGGGCGCCCGGGGTGCCGAAGTCGTCGTCGAGCGCGTCCACGAACGCGGTGCGGGCGGCCACCAGCGCCGACGCCAGCCCCGGGTCGATCTCGGTGCCGGGCGCCGACGCCGCGCGGTCCAGGGCGCGGGCCGCGTTGCGCACGCGCGCGCACATGCGGGACGCTTCGTCCATCGCCTTGTCGCCGAACGGCAGCTTCGAGCGGTGGTGGCTGCGCACGAAGAACATCACCACGGCCTCGGGGGACCACCGGTCGAGCGCCTCGCGCAGCAGCACGATGTTGCCCTCGCTCTTGCTCATCTTCCCGCCGAGCTCGAGCATCTCGTTGTGGACCCACAGCTTGGCCATGCGGTGGCCGTGGGCACCCTCGGTCTGGGCGATCTCGTTCTCGTGGTGGGGGAAGACGAGGTCGATCCCCCCGCCGTGGATCTCGAAGTCCAGGCCGAGCGTCTGCTCGGCCATGGCCGAGCACTCGATGTGCCAGCCCGGCCGCCCGGGGCCCCAGGGCGAGTCCCACCAGGTGTCCTCGCCCTCCTTGCGCCCCTTCCAGAGCGCGAAGTCGAGCGGGTGCTCCTTGGCCTCGCCCGGCTCCCCCGAGATCATGTCCTCCAGCCGCCGCCCGGACAGCCGTCCGTATCCCGGGAAACGGTCCACGCGGAAGTAGACGTCGCCGCCGGCCGGGTAGGCGAGGTCGCGTTCGACCAGCTGGGCGATCAGCGCCAGGATCGCCGGCAGCGAGCCGGTCACCGTGGGCTCGTGGTCGGGGCGCCCGAGGCCCAGCCGGTCCGTGTCCTCCCGGTACTCGCGGCTGTAGCGCTCCGCCAGGTCGGCGGAGGGGACGCCCTCCCGGGCCGCGGCCGCGTAGATCTTGTCGTTGACGTCGGTGAGGTTGCTCACCAGCACCACGCGGTGGCCGCGGTGGGTCAGGAACCGCTTCATGAGCGAGAACACCACGAAGGGGCGCGCGTTGCCGACGTGGATGGGCCCGTAGACGGTGGGGCCGCAGACGTAGATGCGCACCGTGCCGTCCGGACCGGGCTCCACCGGCCGCTCCGCGCGCGTGCGCGTGTCGTACAGCCGCATGCCCGTCGCCTCGTCGGCCACCTACCCCTCCCCGTCCCTGGTCAGCAGCGCGACCGCCTGGCAGGCGACACCCTCCCCGCGCCCGGTGAAGCCCATGCCGTCCGTGGTGGTGGCGTGGACCGTCACGGGCGCTCCGAGCAGCGACGACATGGCCCGCTGCATGTCGTCGCGCCGGGGTGCGAGCCGCGGCCGCTCGCACACCACCACGGCGTGGGCGTTGACCAGCCGCCAGCCGGTCGCGGCGACGGTGTCGCGGACCTCCTCCAGCATCCGGGAACCGGTGACGCCCCTCCAGCGCGCATCGCCCGACGGGAAGAGCACGCCGATGTCGGGCCCGCCCGCCGCGGCGAGGATCGCGTCGCACAGGGCGTGGGCCACCACGTCCCCGTCGCTGTGACCCACCAGCCCGCGGTCGTGCTCCACCTCGACCGTGCCCAGCATCAGGGGCCGGCCGGGCCCGAAACGGTGCGCGTCGAGACCGCTGCCGATCCTCACGTCCAGTCCCGGATCGGCGTCTGCTCGGGCACCCGCCCGCGGAAGCGGGTGATGGTCTCGTACCCGGCCCCGCGCAGGGCGGCGACGGCGGTCGCGTAGTCGGCGGCCACGTCCTCGGGGCGGTGGGCGTCGCTCGCGAGGGTCACCGGGACGTCCGCCTCCCGGAACCGGCGCAGCAGAGCCGGCTCGGGGTAGAGCTCGCGCACCGGCTTGCGCAGGCCCGCCGACGAGCACTCGACGGCCACTCCGGCGGCGGCGATCGCCTCCACCACCTCGTCGTAGCGCGCCCGCGCCGCCTCCGGAGCCGGGTGGCCGAACACCTTCGGCAGGTCCGGGTGGGCCATCACGTCGAACAGCCCGGACCGCGCGGCGGCCACCAGCTCGTCCAGGTACCGGTCCCACACGACCTCGGCGCCGAGCGCCCCGGTGGCCGGCGCGCCGGGCGCGTCCACGCCGAGGTCCCCCAGGTAGTGGACGGACCCCAGGACCAGGTCGAACGGATGGGCGGCGAGGAAGGCCGCGATCTCGTCCCGGCGGTGCGGCAGCCAGTCCATCTCCACGCCGAGCAGCACCGGCAGACCCTCGGCGCGCGCGCGCGCGACCGCCGCGCAGTAGGCCCCGACGTCCTCGGTGGCCTCCTCACGCCAGAACGGCACGTCGTGCCAGTCCCGCACGTCCGCGAAGCGGTAGACGTGCTCGGTGAACGCGATCTCGCCGACCGCGCGGCGACGCGCCGACTCGACGTAGCGGCGCATCCATCCCGTCGACAGGGGCCCGCCGTCGGCCTCCCAGCTCGCGGCGCCCGCCGCGCGCTCACTCACCCCGTCGGGCTGGAGGTGCATGTGGTAGTCGACGAGCACGGCCGACGACCCTACCCGACGGCGTCGGGCACGGACGGGGCGGTGCCGCGGGCCCGGGAGGCCAGGACCAGCTCGGCCAGCGCGAGGTCGTCGGGCGTGGTGACCTTGAGGTTGGCCGCGTCGGCGGGGACGACGACGACCCGGCCGGCCGCGCGGGTCACCAGCGCGCTGCAGTCGGTGGCCGCGTCGAGGGTCCCGTCGGCCTCGGCCCGCGCGACGGCGCCGCGCAGCGCCGCGGCGCGGAAGGCCTGCGGGGTCTGGGCCCGCCAGAGCCCCGACCGGTCCGGCGTGTCGGTCACCGCCCCGTCCGGGGCCACGCGCTTGAGCGTGTCGGCGAGCGGGGCGGCGGCCAGCGCGCCGTCGGCGGCGGCGACCGCCCCGAGCACCGCACGGACGTGGGCCGGCGTCACCAGGGGCCGTGCGGCGTCGTGGACCAGGACCGTCGCGCACCGCGCCGGCACCGCCAGGAGGCCGCGCGCCACCGAGCGGGCGCGGGTGGCGCCCCCGGCGACGACCGCCGGCGCGGGCAGCCCGGCGGGGACGGCGTCGCGCGCGGCGTCCTCCCATCCGGCGGGTGCGACCAGCACGAGATGCTCCACCACACGTGCGCCGGCGAGCGCGTCCAGGCACCATGCGAGCAGCGGCCGCCCGCGCAGCGGGACGAAGGCCTTCGGGACCGGGGCGCCCAGGCGCTCCCCCGACCCGGCGGCGACCACGATCGCGGCGCACGTCGTAGAGCAATCACTCAGCAAGGCCGCGGACCCGATGACCGATCATAACCCCGTGCCCCCCACCGCCTCCCCGCACCGCGCGGCCGACGACATCCCGGGTGCCGAGGAGATCGCCCGCCGCGCGCGCTGGCTGCGCTCGCTGACGGAGGGCCAGCGGGAGACGCTGCCCGACATGTCGCTGCGCGAGGTGGAGCGGCTCTACGCACGCTGGGTCGACGAGGTGGACCGGCCGGCCGGCCGGTGAGCCTGCACCTCGGCACCTCGGGCTGGTCGTACCCCGAGTGGAGCCCGGCGCTCTACCCGCGCGGCCTCGCCCGCGGCGACTACCTGGCGCATTACGCGCGTCACCTGGGGGCGTGCGAGGTCAACGGCACCTTCCACCGCCTCCAGCCGCCCGGGGCGGTGGCCCGGTGGGCGTCGGCCGTGCCCGCGGGGTTCCGATTCGCCGTCAAGGCCCACCGCGCCCTGACGCACGCCCGGGCCTTCCCGCCCCCGCCCGGCGACCGTGTGCGCGCGGCGTTCCTCGACTCCATCGCGCCCCTGGGAGCGCTGCTCGGCACGGTGCTCGTCCCGGTCCCCCCGCACCGGACGCGCGACGAGGCCACGCTCGCGGCGCTGCTGGGCGACGTCCTGCCCGGGCCGCCGCTCACGCTGGAGCTCAAGGACCCGTCGTGGGACGTCCCGGAGGTGCGCGAGGCGGTGGCGGCGGCCGGCGCGACGGTGTGCCTCACCCACCGCGACGGTCCGGTCCCCGAGGCCCTGCACCCCGGCCCGCACGCCTACGTGCGCCTGCGCGCCGAGGCCTACACCCCGGCCGAGCGCGACGGCTGGGCAGACCTGCTGCGGCGGGAGGCGCGCCACCGGCCGGTGTTCGCGTTCGCACGGCATCAGGGGCTGCCGCCGGACGACCCGTCGTGCGGGCTCGGCCTGGCCCGGTGGCTGGCGGGGCGCGCGGGGGCGCCCGCGGCGCCGCCGCCCCCCTGAGCGCCTCCGGGG
>DATMJR010000096.1:0-4573 GCA_035553775.1 Miltoncostaeaceae bacterium
CCTCCGTGCTCCAGGCGGAGGGGATCGCGCTGTTGCAGCCGAAGGCGGCCGCGTCCATGTCCGCACCTCTCCGGGAGGCCGGGGCGCGCAGCGCGGCGGCGGTCCGCATCGGTGCGCCCCGGCCTCCCGGAGAGGTGCGGACATGGACGCGGCCGCCTTCGGCTGCAACAGCGCGATCCCCTCCGCCTGGAGCACGGAGGCGAACAGCGTGCCCTCCACCGGCAGGACGGCGCCCCGCGCGCCGAGACCGCGTTCCGCGACGACCCGGAAGGACGACGCGTCGGGCATGAGCGCGCCCACGGCCGCGCCGTCGGCGGCGAGCGTGTCGGCCACCAGGGCGCACGCCTCCTCCATCAGCCCGGGCAGGTCGCGCCCGCCCGCCAGGGCCCGGCGGCCGAGCTCCGACACCGCGTGCTGCTGCCGCAGGCGGATCCCCAGCCGCAGCTCCGCCTCGCGCACGGACGACACGTCCCGCAACTGCACCGCCGCGTACAGCGGGGCGCCGGAGGCGTCGCGGAACATCATCGTGCTGACGGCGGCCACGACGACCTCGCCCGCCGGCCGCACGAGCCGTCGCTGCGCGAGCCGGCTGCGGGCGCCGGCGCCCGCGAGCAGGTCCATGAGCTCGCGGCGGGCCGCCACCCGGTCGTCGGGGTGCACGAGATCGTCGAGCCGGGCCTCCACGAGGTCGGTGACGGTGCGCCCCAGCAGCTCCGCGGCCGGCGGGTTGGCGATCGTGATCCGGCCCGCGATGTTCACCAGCAGCGTCGGCACCGAGCTGTCCAGCACCATCGCGCGGACCTCGGTCACCAGCAGCGGCGCATCCACGGCCAGCGGCCGCTCCGGCACCGGCACCTCCTGCGCGACGACGGTGGCGCCGCGCTGGTCGCCGTCCCCCGCCGGGGCGGCGTGCACCCAGTAGACGCGCCCGGTGATGGGCGACTCGTAGCTGAACACCTCCTCCTCGCCGGCGAGCACCCGCTCGTACACCGGCGCCAGCCGTGCCCATGCGGCTGCGGGCAGCACGTCCGCCAGCTCCCGGCCGACGATCTCCGCGGGGTCGTGCCCGCCGCGCCGCAGTGCCGCGCCGCCGGCCCAGCACAGCCGGTACCCGGAGTCGAACACGAAGATCGCGGCGTCGGGCAGGCGCTCGAGCGTCTCCCGCGCCTCCCGGACCGCACGCGCGTACGCCTCGGGGACCGGGGTCATGTCCGCCGTGGGGGGCTCGATCACACCCCCCTCTCGGCGGCCGGCGGGTCCCCCTTGACGTGCGCGGTCACGCCCTCGGCGCCGCTCGCGGCGCGGCTTCCCGGTCCCGCTCAGTCCGCCACACCCCCCCGCCCCACCAGCCGGTGGGGTGTCACGCGCACGAGCAGCTCGCCGGGCACGCCGTTGCGCCGGCCGTAGGCCTCCGCCAGGGCGCGGCCCATGTACCGGGCGGCGATCGCCGTCGCCCAGCGCAGGAGCTCCTCCGGGTCCTCGCTCAGGCGCGCCCTCCCGTCGACGCGCACGTAGGCGTAGGGGGGCGACTCGTCGTCCACGCACAGCGACAGGCGCCCGTCACGCCGCAGCGAGCGTCCCTTTACGGTGCCGGCGGCGGTCGTGAAGACCACGTCCTCACCGTCGAGGACGAACCACACGGGCACCACCACCGGCGCGCCGTCCCGGCGCACCACGGCGAGCTTGGCGGTGCGCGTGCCGGCCGCCAGGAAGGCCCGCGCCTCCGCGGCGGTCATGGCGTGCATCAGACCGCGGGCGGCGGGGCGGCGGGCGCCAGCACGAGCTGGGTGCACCGGAACAGGGCGACGGTGCGCCCGTCGGCGTCGGACACCTCCGCGTCCCACACCTCGGTGGTGCGGCCGCCGTGGACGCGCCGGGCACGGCAGGTCAGCTCATCCCCGCGGGCCGCACCGATGAAGTTGCTCTTGAGTTCGAGCGTGGTGAACCCCGGCCCGTCCTCGGGCAGGCCGAGCCAGCACCCGATGCCGCATGCGGTGTCGGCGAGGGTGACCAGCGAGCCGGCGTGGACATAGCCGTTGGGCGCCATCACGCGGGCGGCGACGGGCATCGATGCCCGGAGCGTCCCCTCCCCCGCCTCGTCGATGCGGATTCCGAGGACCCCCGGGAGGGTGCCGGCGAGCGCGTCGCGCAGCCGCGCCAGCCGCCCGGGGTCGGCGGTCACGGCGTCTCGCACACCAGCACGATGCGGTCCCCGCGGGCCTCCACGACCAGCGCCCCCGCGCCCGCCGCCTCCCCCGGTGCCGACCAGCGCAGGACGGCGTGGGCGCCCTTCTGCTGCGGCGGCGACCAGCGGCGGGCGGCCGCCTCGGCGAACGCTCGCGCCCGATGGGCCGCCCCGGCCCCCTCGTGGCGCCCGTCGCGCGCCAGCCAGCAGGCGTCGTCCCGCAGCGTCGCCGCCGCCGCGCCCCCGTCCTGCGTCTCCAGAGCCGTCCGGAGGGCGGTCAGCACGCCGAGGACGCGCGCCTCCCGCTCTTCGTCGGTGGGGTGCCCCCCCGGCGTCACCGCGCGTGCATCTGGGCGAGCGGCTCGATCGAGCGCGCGAAGAACACCATCAGCTCCGGGGACAGGACCGTCTCGGCGCGGTCGACCAGGGAGGCCACCGCGTTCACCCGCTTGTCGCGCGCGCTGTCGTTGATCGCGCTCCACCCGGCGCGCTCGCCCTCGCGACCCTCGGCGAGATCGCTCATGGTCATGGCGATCTTCTCCGTGGCCTGCGGGTTGGAGAGCAGGGCGTGCGCGTCCACCAGCAGCACCAGGCGCACCCAGGGCTGGGATCCGAACTCGCGCGCGCAGCGCAGCCAGTCGGGCGTCATCCAGGGCGACACGCTCTCGGTGATCTCTGCCCAGGCGTCCGGGGTCTCGGCCATCACATCCTCTCCAGGAGATCGCGCTTCTTGGCCTGGAACTCCTCCTCGGTGATCAGGCCCTCGTCCCGCAACCGGCCGAGCGCGCGGATGGCTTCCGCGGCCTCGACGGGTCCGCCGCGCGGGCGACGGGGACCGCGGGGCCCCATGCGCCGCTGCGCGTCGTCCACACCCTGCCTGACCAGGCGCACCGCGGCGTCGGCGGCGCGGCCGATCTCCTCGACCATCTCGCGGATGGCGCGCTGGGAGTCGTCTTTGGGATCCATGCCCCGACGATAGCCGGGCCGGGCCGGGGCCGCAGGCGGGGACGGGGACCTCGCGCGGAACGCACCCCGCGACGGGTGGCGCGGCGCGGCGCGGGCGGGCCCTGGTAGATTCACCGAGCCATGATCAACCCGGAAACCGTCGAGGTTGACGAACGGCGCGCCTGCCTCTCCCGCATGGCGGCAGAGGCGGTGCTCGCGATGGCGGGCGCCGTCGGGCGCGAGCTCGACCGGCACGCCGGAGCGTACGGCGTCTCCGACGCCAAGCTCGAGGTGCTCGAGGTGCTGTCGTGCTGTGCCGGCCGGCGCGCGTGCCTGTACGCCCTCGGAGACCGTCTGGGCGTGACGCGGCCCAACATCACCAAGCTCGTCGACGGCCTGGAGCGCTCCGGGCTGGTGCGGCGTCTGCCGCACCCCGCCGACCGCCGCATGGTGCAGGCCGAGCTGACCCCCGAGGGCGCCGCCCTGGCGGCGATGGCGCTCCCGGGGCGCGTCGAGCGCCTGGAGCACACCTGGGGCGAGCTCGACGACGACGAGCTCGCCACCCTGGTGTCGCTGCTGCAGCGGGCCGCCGGGACGGTCTGCGCGCGGTCCTGAGCCGGGGTCAGCGCACCCGGAACGTCACCCGCGCCGTGCCGGTGTTGCCCGCGGCGTCGCGGGCGCTCAGCACCGCGCGGTAGGAGCCCGGCGCCAGCCGCCCGACCTTCACGGTGCGCGTGCCGGCGGCGAGAGGGGCCGGGCGGAGGGTGCGGACCGTCCGCCATCGGGCGCGGGCGCCCGGCAGGCGCCGCTCCACGCGCGCGCCGACACGCGCGGGCTCGCTGAGACGGAAGCGCAGCGTCCGCACGCCCCCCTGCGCGCGCACGGCCAGGGCGGCCGCCCGCGGCGCGACGCGGTCGGCCCCCGCCGCCGGCGACCCCGCGGGCACGGGGGCCGGGGCCACGAACAGGTACTGGCTCGCGATCATCGGAGAGCCCAGGGCCGGATCCACGTGCACCCCGAACTGGGCCGCCGCTCCGGTGGCGATGCCGCTCTTGACCGCCTTCACGCGGATGGGCACCTGCACCTCGAAGGCCTGGCCCGGCGCGAGCTCGCGCCCGCCGAAGAACCAGCCCCCGGAGCCCGCGACCTCCGGCGTCTGACGGCAGTTGCCGGGGTCCGGCACGCCGGCGTCCGAGATCTCCTCGTGGAAGAGGCACACCACCGGGTGCTGTGCCGAGACGGCCAACTCCACATCGGGCGCGAGGGCCGGGTCGAACACGAACGACATGATCGGTGCCTCGCTCACCGTGGCGACCACCGCGACGAAGCCCCGGATGTAGAAGACGTCCCCCACGCGGGGTGAGGTCGCGTCCCGCTCGCCGCGGTAGCCCGCGAACTGGCCGGTCAGCAGCTGGTACCGCGCGCCGACGAACGGCGTGAAGA
>DATMJR010000097.1:0-7295 GCA_035553775.1 Miltoncostaeaceae bacterium
GGTGGTGCCGGGCGCGGTGCTCGGTGCCCGGACGGTGGTGCCGGGCGCGGTGCTCGGTGCCCGGACGGTGGTGCCGGGCGCGGTGCTCGGTGCCCGGACGGTGGTGCCGGGCCCCCGGCGCCGGCGGCGGGGGCGGGTCAGCCGGTGCCGACGGGGGTGCGCAGCGGAGGCAGCGCCGGTGGGGCCGGTTCGCGGCGCGCGCGTGCGGCGAGCGCGAGGGCGCCCCCCACCAGGACCCAGGTGTACGGGTCCTCGACCAGCGCCGAGTAGAGCAGCGAGTGCACGACGATGCCGGCGGCGAGCGCGAGCATCGTCCACGCCAGCCACCCGGGCGCGCCGCCGACGGCGCGGGCCGCCCGCCCGCCCGCGCGGGCGACGGCGGCCCCCAGCCAGACCAGCAGCGCCAGCCCGATCAGGCCCTGTTCGCTCAGCACCGTCACGGGCGCGTTGTGGGAGATGATGACCCGGATCCGACGCTGCTCGGCCGGGGTGAGCGTGCGCTGGTACTGCACCTCGAAACCCCCCAGGCCCGCGCCGTGCAGGGGCGCCTCGCGCCAGATCTCCACGCCGCCGCGCATGAGGTCGAACCGGCCCTCGCTGACGCGCTCCAGGCGCTCGGTGCTCGTGAGGGCGTCGCGCACGTTGCCGCTGCCCGCGACCGCCACCGAGCCCATGAGCCCCAGCACCAGGGCGCCCACCGCGAGGGTCCGCCGGGCGCCGAAGGCCCACCACGACATCAGCCCGACGGCCGTGATCAGCATCAGGCAGCTCGAGCGCGAGAACGTGACCGCGAGCCCCGCGCAGAACACCGCCACCAGCACGCCCAGGCCCGCGAGCTCGCGCGCGCGGCCGCGGCGCAGCCATGCCAGGGCGAGCGCGGCCACGATCGCCACGACCAGGAAGCGCCCCAGGATGTTGGGGTCGTAGAAGATCGCGTTGGCGCGGAAGAAGCGGCTGTACACGTTGGCCTGCTGCAGCCGCTCGTTCAGGAAGATCTCCCGTGTGAGGTACTGCACCACGGCCAGCAGGGCGATCGGCACCGCGAGCGCCACCGTCGCCGCCCCCAGGGCCGGCAGCGCGCGGGCGCGCGGCCAGTGGTCGACCACCGCCACGTAGAGCAGCAGGAAGGGGACCCAGAAGAAGACGGCCTTCACGGCCCCCTCCTCGGCGTCCACGCTCCAGGCGATCGAGGCCAGGGCGACGAGCGCGAACAGCCCCAGCGGCAGGTCCACCGGAGTCCGCGGATCCCGCCGTTCGTGCCGGCCGGAGCCCAGGCGCGCGCTGAGGGAGGCGAGGACGCCGAGCGCGATGACCACGTACAGGGGCAGCAGCAGGTAGCGGTCCTCGCCGCCGACCGGCACGGGGATGCGCAGCGGCAGCGCCAGGCCCAGCAGCGCGAACCACGCCGTCGGATGCGCGGCGAGCAGGCGGCCGGCGAGCCAGCCCCCAGCGCCGGCGGCCACGAGCACGACGAGGAGGGCCGCGGCGCCGCCCGCGGTGGTCAGGCGGTCGCCGATCGCCTCCGCATCACCCTCGGGGAGCAGGCCGAGGGCGAGGGCGATCCATCCCGCCACCAGCAGCGCCAGGCCCGCCAGGCGACGGGGTGCCGCCGGCACCCGCGGCAGGGGCACCAGCAGCAGCCCGGCCCCCAGGGCGCAGGCCAGGGCGGCGACGTCGCGGGCGGCCTCCGCGCTCACGGCCGCGCCGCCGGATCGATCAGCGCCGCGCCGCCGCCGGCGTCGGCGACCAGCCACAGGGCGTCCGCACGCAGACCGCGCGGGAGACGGATGCGCGCGGCGCCCGCGGGTGCCCGCACCGGCCGTGCCACCCGGGCACCGAGCACCCGGCGGTCCGCGCCCGGGGTCCCGGCGCGCCGGTACAGGCGCAGCCGCACGGGCGTGCCGGCGGGCAGGGCGGTCCCGTCCGGCCGCCGCAGCCGCACGCGCAGCAGGTCGCCGGGGCGCGCGGGCGCCGGCGAGGCGGTGCCGCGCAGGTGGCCGACCCAGCACGTGCGCGTGGCGGTCGTGGCGTTGCGCGCGGCGTCGCGGACGGTCGCGCGCACGGCGTGCAGACCCGGCGCCACCGGGCGGCCGCGCGCGTCACGGCCGTTCCATGACCACTCCAGGCCGCCCGTGCCGACGGGGCGCGGCCCCAGCCGGCGCACCGGCTCCCGGGTGTCGGGCGCGCCCGCCGGCCGGGCCTCGAGCAGCAGGGAGACGCTCTCGGCCGGCACCACCCGCACGACGCACTCGGCGCCGGCGCCTCCGCCCGCGTCGGCCCGCATCTCGGAGAGCTCCGGCGCGGCGGTGTCGACGCGGATGCGGCGGCTGGTGTTGAAGACCTTGGCCCCCGCCCGCGCGCGGAGCCGGAGTGCGTAGGAGCCGTCGCCGACCACCTCGCCGTCGTCGCCGCGCCCGTCCCAGGTCAGGCGCAGCCAGCCGGGCGGCACGACGCGGTCGCGGACGAGCGTGCGCACCACGCCCTCATCGCTCACCACGTCCACCGAGACGGTCCCGCGCTCGCGCATCCGCACGGAGACGCGCGCCACGTCGCGCGCCCCGTCGGTGTTCGGGCTGAACAGCTGCGTGGCCCCGAAGCGCGTGACGATCGGCGGCGGCGTGGGGAACGCGAAGGGCAGTATGAAGACGACGAGGGCGAAGACGACGAGGGCCAGCATCGCGGCGCCCACCGCCCACCGCCCCCCGCGCTCACCGTCCACGCACTACACCGGGCGGAAGGCGACGCAGATGTAGAAGCCGAAGCGGCCGACGGGTGTCCGTGAGAGCGCGAGCTCGGCGCGGCGGACCGCGCCGAAGCGGTAGAGGGCCCAGCCGAGCGCCGACCCCACGCGCCCACCCGGCCGGAAGAAGATGCCGCGGCGCGCGACCGCGACGAGGTCGGCGGCGGCGCCGTGCGACTCCAGGTCGGTCCAGGTCTGCCAGTTGTCGACCGGGGCCAGGTGCAGCCGGATGCCCAGCCGCGGCCACCGCTCGGCGACGGCCCGGCGCAGGCCCGACAGGCTGCGGCGGTTGGGCGTCGACACCACCAGCAGGCCGCCCGGAGCCAGCTGCGCGCGCAGCGCCCGGAGGCAGGCGCGCGGGTCCTCCAGGTGCTCGAGCACGTCGGTGAGCGTGATCAGGTGGAAGGGCCCGGCCGGGGGTGCATAGGCACTCCCCACCTCGGCGGTCAGCCGGTCCGCGGCCCCGAGCTCCTCCAGGCGCCGCCGGGCGATCGCCACGGACTCGGGCGACAGGTCCACGCCGACGCCCGCGAACCCGCGCGCGGCCAGCCGCTCGAGCAGGAAGCCCGTCCCGCACCCCACGTCGAGCACGCGGGGCGCGCCGTCCGGGGGCCTCGGGGTGAGGGCGTCGATGGTCTCGAGGTTGATCGCCATCCGGCTCTGGAGATGCCAGTTGCGGTCCTCCACCGCGAACAGGCGGGGCGCCAGGCGGTCGTAGTACTCCTGGACGCGCCCGAGGCGCGCCTGCGCCGGGGGGCCCGGCGCCGTGTCCTCCGCGGGACCCGTCACGGCAGCCACTCCGCCGCCGGCGTCTGCGCCCGCGCCAGGCGCGCGTAGGTCTCCCACGCCGGCTTGCGCGAGAGGTCCCCGCGCAGCAGGCCGCCGGTCCAGCTGGGGTTGTCCTGCAGGTTGAACCACACCGTCAGGGCGACCCGCGGGTTCCGACGCGCCATCACGAAGGTCTCCTCCAGCCATTCGGCCTGCTGCCGCTCGCTCACGAAGTAGCGGTGGAAGCGGTTGTAGGACGTGTGGTAGCCCGTCTCGGTGACGTAGATGGGCAGGCCGGGCCGGAGCCTATCGAGCGCGCGCTGCAGCTGCGGCAGAGTCCTCCAGCTGGGGAAGAAGACGGCCTGGGAGGGCGACCCGATGGGGTAGAGGTGCTGGCTCCAGGCGTCGATCGCGACCCGCTCGGCGCGTAGGCGGTTGACCATGGTGACGGGCGACACGCTCTCCGTACCGGTGCGGCACCGCTTGCGGCGCTCGTCCACGCCGCCGGCGGGACCCGCGACCCCCCCGATGACGACGGCGTCGGGCTGCGCGCGGCGGATCTCGCGCACGGCCGCCGACGCGAGCGCCGCATACCGGTAGGCGGCCACCGGGGCGAATCCGCCGTTGGCCGCACGTCGGCACTGCGGCGACCAGAAGTAGTCGATGTTGGGCTCGTTCCAGATCTCGAAGCGGCGCACGCGCGGCAGCGGGCGGCCGTCGGGCCCCGGGTGGCGACCCGAGTAGCGGCGGGCCATCGCGCCCGCGAAGGCGGCGGCCTCGGCGGGGCGCGGCGCCGCCTGCACCCGGCCGCTCGCCGAGCCCCAGGGCGGCGTGCGGTAGTAGCTGAGGATCACGCCGATGCCCCGCGCCTGCAGGCCGCGGACGATCTCGTCGTAGCGGTCCCATCGGTACGCGGGGTCGTCCGGGTCGCGGGGCGCGGCCGGCCGCGTGGGCGCCACCTGGTCCCACAGCACGTCCACCCGGGTGACCCGCGTGCCGGTGCCCGCGAGCAGGTCGAGCCGCTCACCGAGCTCGGCCCCGCTGTGGTTCGGCAGCCGGTCGTCCTGCAGGGCGACCACGCTCGCCGGTGCCGCGGGGGCGGCGATCAGCGCCGCCACGCCCGCCAGCGCCGCCGCCCACCACCTGCGCGGGCGCCTCACGGGGCCACCCGCGCGAGCCGGGCCACCGTGCGCCGGCCCACGCCGTCCGTGCCCCGGCGCGAGATGCGCTCGAACCACGCCACCCGGTCCCCGTCCGCCGCGACGGCGGCGACGGGACCGCGGGAGGTGGCCACGCGCCGCGCCGCGCCGCGCCGCGCCGCGAACACCGCCCGCCCGTCGGCGACGGCGACCGTGCCTCCGCCGAGCGCCACGCGCGGCACCCGGGCACCGCGCCAGACCGTCGCCGGCGCGCCCCCCGGGGGGATGCGCAGGACCTCGTTGCGGCGTCCCCGCCGGATCAGCGCGACGACCTCGCCCGCGTCGGCCCAGACGCCGAGGAGCCTGCCGCCCAGCGCGACGCTCCGCTCCTGCCCGAGGCCCGCGTCGGACGGGACCGCGATGCGCAGGACGCCCGAGGCGGGCGCGTCGGCCCATGCCGCCACGCCGGCGGCGAGGGCGGCCGTGCCGCGCGCGGGCCTGGCCGCCACGGGGGCCTCGGTCCGCGTGGTGTCGGGGGCGTCGACGTCGGCCAGGGCGCGCGGACCGGCGGACACCAGGCGGGTGGCGCCGTCGGGCGCGCGCAGCAGCACCCGGACGCGCGGGCCGTCGACGCCCGCGGCGACGGGGACCGGCGCGTCGGGCCGGCCGTCGCTGGTGATGACCACCTCGCGGTCGCCGGGGCCGCAGCACCACACCACGGGGGGTGCGAAGCCCCGCCCGCCGGGGGCCACCACCCAGTCGCCCTCCCCTGCGGCCGCCAGCCGCGCCCCCGCCATCGGGCCGATGCTCGTGCGGATGGCGACGGCCGTGCTGAAGGCGTTCCGTGCGAAGCGCGTGCGGCGGGCGGTGAGCCCGACCCGCACGGCCGCCACCGAGTGGTAGGTCAGCGCCACCCGGTTCCCGCGGCGGACGCGGACGGTCTCGACGTCGAGCGCGACCAGGGTGGAGCCGGCCAGGACGGCGCCGTCGATGCGGTTCCACTTCGTGAGCGAGGCGGACGGGGCGGACCCGTGCGCCGCCGCGGTGCCGACCAGGGCCGCCACCAGGCCCGCGGCGAGGGGGAGCGCGCGGCGGCTCACGCCGCGCCCCCCACGCGCAGGCGAAGCTCGGCGAGTGCCTCGCCCAGCAGGGCCTCGCCGGACGGCGCCAGCTCCGGCGACGCCAGCGGCGTCATGTTCACCACCTGGACGTGGCGCGCACCCGCCGCGACGAGCGCCGCCAGCCGGCCGGCGACCGTGGAGGGCGTGCCGGCGACGACGGTGTCCAGGACCACCGCCTCCGGGACCTCCCCGGCGAGCCGCAGCGCCTCCTCGCGGCCGAGGCCCGTGGGGCGGAACTCCGTGAGCCCGAACACGCCCTCCCCGAGAGGGTGCGCCGCGCCGTGCGCCGCGTAGGCCTCGGCGGCGGCGGTGAGCGCGATGAAGCGCAGCAGCAGGGAGCCGGCCGCGGCGCGCTGCGCGATCTCGTCGTCCTCGGCGAGGACGACCCGGGTGTAGAGGCCGGGCACCGGCGCCGCCCGGCCGGCCTGCGCGGCGGCCGCGCGCACCCGCGCCCACATCCCGGCGTAGTCGACGGGGTCGGTGCACAGCGGGAGCCAGCCGTCGGCCGCCTCACCCACCAGCCGCAGCCCCCGGGGGCGGTGCGCCGCCACCCAGACGGGTGGGGGGCGCTCGCCCGCCGGGCGCAGGCCGACGGCCGCGCCGCGCAGCGTGAAGAACTCCCCGTCGAAGTCGACCTCGCCGGGCGTCGAGAACAGCAGCCGCATCACATCGAGGCCCTCGCGCAGGCGGGCGAGCGGCCGCGCGTTGTCGAGTCCCAGCGCGGCGATGTTGAGGGCCTCGCCGGTGCCGACCCCCAGGATGAAGCGCCCGCCCGTGACGTGGTCGAGGGTGAGCGCCGTCTGCGCGAGGGCGGCGGGGTGCCGCCGCACCAGGTCGGTGACCCCGACGCCGAGCCGGATCCGGTCGGCGTGGCCCGCCGCGGCGGCGGCCAGGGCGAACGGGTCGCACCAGACGTGCGGGCTCGCCTGCGAGGCCGCCTGCGGGACCAGGTCGGGCGACCAGACCGACGCGGGGAACCAGTGCAGAAGGTGATCGGCCCACCACACCGCGTCGAAGCCCTGGGCCTGGCGGCGCGTCACGGCCTGCATGACGGCGGGCAGCGGGGGGCGGACGGGCGCCGCGGCGGCGATCTCGAGGCGCGGCGAGGACGGCATCGGCCGGTGAACCTACCGGCGCGGGGGCCCGCGGCGGAAATCCGGCGGGTCAGCCCCCGGCCGGGTCCTTCCGCTTGTCGACCAGGACGACGTCGGTGATGCGGGGACCCGGGTCCACCCCCTTGACCATGTCGTAGACGTTGAGGGCGGCCGCGGACACCGCCGCCAGCGCCTCCATCTCGACGCCCGTCCGGGCGGTGGTCTCGACCGTCGCCTCGAGCGTGACCCGGCCCTCGGGGGCGACGCGGACGTCCACCTCGACCCGGTCGAGCGGCAGGGGGTGGCACAGGGCGATCAGCTCGGGCGTGCGCTTGGCGGCCATGATCCCGGCCACCCGGGCCACCGCCGCCGCGTCGCCCTTCGGCAGCGTCCCCTCGAGCAGGGTCCGGGCGCTCTCCGGCGCCATCCGCAC
>DATMJR010000098.1:0-8799 GCA_035553775.1 Miltoncostaeaceae bacterium
CCCCACCGGTTCGAGCTCCCGCTCCTGGCCTCGGCCATGGACGGCGTCGTCGACGTCCGCACCGCGGGCATCATCGGAAAGCTCGGCGGGCTCGGCGTGCTCAACCTGGAGGGCATCCAGGTGCGCTACGAGGAGCCCGACGCCGAGCTGGAGCGCATCGCCTCGCTCGGTCCCGAGGAGGCCACGCGCGGCCTGCAGGAGGTCTACCGGGCGCCGGTCAAGCCGGAGCTGATCGCCCAGCGGGTGCGCGAGATCAAGGAGGCCGGCGTCGTCGCGTGCGGGTCGCTCACGCCCCAGCGCGTGCGGCAGCACATCGACGTGGCGCTCGACGCGGGGCTCGACATCCTGGTCATCCAGGGCACGGTGGTGAGCGCCGAGCACGTGTCCACGGTCGTCGAGCCGCTCAACCTCAAGCGCTTCATCGCCGAGCTGCCCATCCCCGCCATCGTCGGCGGGTGCGCCTCGTACCAGACGGCGCTCCACCTCATGCGCACGGGCGCCGTCGGCGTGCTGGTGGGCGTCGGCCCCGGCGCCGCCTGCACCACCCGGCAGGTGATCGGGGTCGGCGTGCCGCAGGCCACGGCGATCGCCGACGCCGCCGGCGCGCGGATGCAGCACCTGCTGGAGACCGGTCAGTACGTGCACGTCATCGCCGACGGCGGGATGTCCTTCGGCGGCGACCTCGCGAAGGCCATCGCCTGCGGGGCCGACGCCTGCATGATCGGCTCGCCCCTCGCCAAGGCCACCGAGGCGCCCGGCCGGGGCTTCCACTGGGGCATGGCCACCTTCCACCCCACGCTGCCGCGGGGCACCCGCGTCGCCACCCGGACGATCGGCAGCCTGGAGCAGATCCTGGTCGGGCCGGCCCACGAGAACGACGGGTCGCTCAACCTGGTCGGCGGCCTGCGCACGGCGATGGCCACGTGCGGCTACGACTCCATCCAGAGCTTCCAGAAGTGCGAGGTGATGGTGGCGCCGGCCCTGCGCAGCGAGGGCAAGCGGCTCCAGCAGAGCCAGGCCGTGGGGATGGGTTGATGCGGGCCCCGGCCCCGGCGGCCCGGGCCCGGGCGTGACGACCGAGGCCGCGGCGCAGCCGCGCGCCGGAGGCGCCCCCCGGCCCGCCCTCGACCCGGCGCTCGCCTCGGCGGTGCCGGGGGGCGTCCTGGTCGTGGACTTCGGCGCCCAGTACAGCCAGCTCATCGCCCGGCGCATCCGCGAGTGCCGGGTGTTCTCGGCGGTGGTGCCGCACGACACGGCCCCGGAGGAGATCGCGCGGCTGCAGCCGCGCGGGCTGGTGCTGTCGGGCGGGCCGGCGTCCGTGTACGAGACGGGCGCGCCGACGCTCGACGCCGGCCTGCTGCGGCTGGGCGCCCCGGTGCTCGGCATCTGCTACGGCATGCAGAGCATGGCCCAGGCGCTGGGCGGCGAGGTGGCCCGCACGGGCGCGTCGGAGTTCGGCAAGACGCCCCTGACGGTGCTCTCGCGCGACGGCCTGCTGCGCGACCTGCCGGCGGACGTGTGCTGGATGAGCCACCGCGACTCCGTCACGCGCGCCCCGGACGGGTTCACCGTCACGGCCCGGACGCCGGGCGCGCCGGTGGCGGCCATGGAGAACCGCGCCGGCGGCCACTACGCCGTGCAGTTCCACCCCGAGGTCATCCACACCCCGTTCGGCACCGACCTGCTGAAGGCGTTCCTGTTCGACGCCTGCGGCTGCGCGCCCACCTGGACGCCCGTGCACGTCATCGAGGACCAGGTGGAGCGCATCCGCGCCCAGATCGGCGAGGGGCGGGCCATCTGCGCGCTGTCCGGCGGCGTCGACTCCGCCGTCGCCGCGCTGCTGGTGCACCGTGCCATCGGCGACCGGCTCACCTGCATCTTCGTGGACCACGGCCTGCTGCGGATGAACGAGGGCGCCCAGGTGGCGGAGTCCTTCGGCAGCCACTTCCAGGTGCCGCTGGTGCACGTCCAGGCCCAGGAGCACTTCCTCGGCCGGCTCGCGGGCGTCACCGACCCGGAGCAGAAGCGCAAGATCATCGGCCGCGAGTTCATCCGCATCTTCGAGCGCGAGGCCCGGTCGCTCGGCGGCGTGCGGCACCTGGTGCAGGGCACGCTCTACTCGGACGTCATCGAGTCGGGGTCGCGCGACGCCGCCAAGATCAAGAGCCACCACAACGTCGGCGGGTTGCCCGAGGACATGGACGTCGAGCTGGTGGAGCCGTTGCGCCAGCTGTTCAAGGACGAGGTGCGCGTGGTGGGCGAGGAGCTGGGCCTGCCCGAGCGGATGGTGTGGCGGCAGCCCTTCCCCGGCCCGGGACTGGCGATCCGGATCATCGGCGAGGTCACCGCCGAGCGGCTCGACATCCTCCGGCAGGCCGACTTCGTACTGCAGGAGGAGATCCGGCGCGCGGGGCTCTACCGGGAGCTGTGGCAGAGCTTCGCGGTGTTGCCCGCCATCCGCAGCGTGGGCGTGCAGGGCGACGAGCGCACCTACGCCTACCCGGTCGTGATCCGCGCCGTCACCTCGGACGACGCCATGACCGCCGACTGGGCGCGGCTGCCCCACGACCTGCTGGAGCGCATCAGCAACCGCATCATCAACGAGGTCCCCGGCGTCAACCGCGTGGCCCTGGACCTGACGTCGAAGCCGCCGGGCACCATCGAGTGGGAGTGAGGGCGGGTCGTTCGGGCGGCACGTCCCCCCCGACCGGCGGATGGCGTGATACGGCGGGGCACCGGTAACGTGCCCTCCCGGTGACCGACTGGGCGATCCGCATCATCGAGGCGATGGGCTACCCGGGCCTCGCGGCGCTGATGATCGTGGAGTGCGTCTTCCCCCCGATCCCCAGCGAGGCCATCCTGCCCTTCGCGGGCTTCGCCGTGTACGAGGGCAGGCTGTCGTACCCGCTCGCCGTCGGCGCCGCCACCGCCGGGTCACTGGCGGGCAATCTCATGCTCTACGTCGCCGCCCGCCGCGGCGGGCGCTCGCTGGTGATGCGTCACGGCCACCGCGTGGGCGCCACGCCGCAGCGCATGGAGAAGCTCGAGTCGTGGATGGACCGCTGGGGCGCGGCGACCGTGCTGGCGGCGCGCGCGGTGCCGCTGGCACGCACCGCGGTCTCGCTGCCCGCCGGCCTGGCGCGGTTCCCGCTGCCGCTGTTCGTGCTGCTCACCACCATCGGCAGCCTGGCCTGGAACTCGGTGCTGATCGGCGTGGGCTGGGCCCTCGGGCCCTCCTGGCGCGAGGTCGAGCACACCCTCGGCCCGGTCAGCACGGCCGTGGTGGTGCTCATGGTCGCCGCGGCCCTCGTGATCGTGGGCGTGTGGCACCGCCGCCGGCGCGTCCGGGCCCGCCCCGGCACCTGACCCGCGGGTTCGGGTCGCGGCCCTCAGGGCGCGGCGCGGCGGGCCAGCCCGCGTGACAGCCGCGCGTCGCGGCGCGCCCCGGTCACCTGCGCGTCCACGACCTCCAGCCGGAAGACCCCGTCGGCGCCGGAGGCGAGGAAGGCCGCCAGCGCCTCGAGCTGCTCGCGGGAGAGGGATTCAGCGATGCGCGAGGCCAGCTCGGCGGCGGTGGCGACCGGCGGCGGCACCAGCGGCACGGGCGCGACCGGCACGTCGTCCAGCCCGGCGGCGGGCGGCGGCCGCCGCGCACCCGCCTGCATCCGGCTGGGCGCCCACACCTTGCGGCTCTGCGTGTGGTGCCAGCAGTACGGGCTGCCGCGATAGGTGGTCTGCTGGCACCGGCGGCCATGGGCCGCGACGGCGATGCAGCGGTTGACGCTCCTGGGGGCGGCCATCCGGACCCCGACCTCCTCGACCACGTGGGGGAGCACGTGACCGGTGTAACGATTACGTCCTCAACTATGTACCGGGTCCGCGCGGGCGCGTCCAGGGTTCCCATCGGCCCCCCCGTACGTCCACTTGCGCGTTGCCGGTGCCTTTTCTACCCTCCACCGTCGGCCCTGTACCGCAGGGCCCACTGTCGTGCATGCGAACGAGGGGACCAGAGCCGTCGTGAAGACCGTCAGCGCCAAGCCGGGGACCGTCGACCGCCAGTGGTGGGTCGTGGACGCCGACGGGCAGAACCTCGGCCGGCTCGCCGCGACGATCGCCGAGACCCTCGCCGGCAAGCGCTCCCCCTGGTACACGCGCCACTGCGACACCGGCGACTTCGTGGTGGTCGTCAACGCCGGCAAGGTGGCGGTCACCGGCAAGAAGCTGCGCGACAAGAAGTACTACCGGCACTCGGGCTACCCCGGCGGCCTGCGCGAGCGCACGCTCGGCGAGCAGCTGCAGCGGCGCCCCGAGGAGGTGCTGCGCATCGCCGTCCGCGGCATGCTGCCCAAGAACCGCCTCGGCCGGAAGCAGCTCACCAAGCTCAAGATCTACGCGGGGCCGGAGCACCCCCACGCCGCGCAGTCGCCTCAGCCGCTGCGTCTCACCCGCGTCGCGGAGGTGGCCTCGTGAAGACCGATCGCATGGGCCGGTACACGGCCACCGGCAAGCGCAAGACGTCCGTCGCCCGCGTCATCCTCGCCCCCGGCGAGGGGCGCGTCACCTGCAACGGGCGCTCCGCCGAGGAGTACTTCGGCCGGCGGGTGCTCGTCACCACCGCGCTGAAGCCGCTCGTGGCCACGGGGACCCTCGGCTCGTACGACGTGATCGCGCGTCTGGACGGGGGCGGCGCCGCCGGCCAGTCCGGTGCGCTGCGCCACGCCATCGCGCGTGCGCTGGTGGTCGCCGACGAGAACCTGCGCCCCGACCTCAAGCGGGAGGGTTTCCTCACCCGCGACGCGCGCGAGACCGAGCGCAAGAAGGCCGGTCTCAAGGGCGCCCGGAAGCGGCCCCAGTTCTCCAAGCGCTAGTGGCGGGGCGGTCGTCCGCGTGACGACGGCCGGCCGGCGGCTCTTCGGTACCGACGGGGTCCGCGGGGTCGCCAACCGCGATCTCACCCCCGAGCTCGCCCTCTCCCTGGGGAGGGCGCTCGGCGCCACCATGGGTCCCGGGGCGACCGTGCTGATCGGGCGCGACACGCGCCGGTCGGGGCCGATGCTGGAGGCCGCCCTTGCGGCGGGGATCGCCAGCACCGGGGCCGACGCGCTGCTGGCCGGGGTCCTGCCGACCCCGGCCATCGCCGAACTGGTGCCGGCCCTCGGCGCCCACGCAGGGGCGGTCATCAGCGCGTCGCACAACCCGTTCCCCGACAACGGCATCAAGCTCATCGGGCCCGACGGCTTCAAGCTCGACGACGCCCGCGAGGCGGCCGTCGAGGCTGCGATGGACGACGAGGGCGAGCGGCCCGAGGGCGCCGGCCTGGGGGACGTCCGCACCGTCGACGACGCCGCGACCCGGTACGTGGAGGCGCTGGTGGCGCGCCTGGCGGTCGACCTCTCGGGGCTCTCGGTCGTGCTCGACTGCGCCAACGGCGCCACGCACGCCGTCGCGCCCGAGGTGATGCGCCGGCTGGGGGCGCGGCTGTCGGTCATCCACGCCGCACCCGATGGCGTCAACATCAACCGCGACTGCGGCTCCACGCACCTGGAGCAGCTCCAGGCCGCCGTCCGGTCCGGGGGCCACGACGTGGGCCTGGCGTTCGACGGCGACGGCGACCGGGTGCTGGCGGTGGACGCGGGCGGCGCGGTCGTGGACGGCGACCAGATCCTCGCCGTGCTGGCGCTGCACATGAAGGACGCCGGCGAGCTCGCGCACGACACCGTGGTCACGACGACCATGACCAACCTGGGCTTCCGCCGCGCGATGGCGGGCGCGGGCGTGACGGTGCGCTGGACCGACGTCGGCGACCGCTACGTGCTCGAGGAGATGCAGCGCGGGGGCTTCGTGCTGGGCGGCGAGCAGAGCGGCCATCTCATCAACCTGCGCAGCGGGCCCACGGGCGACGGCCTGGCGACGGGTCTCATGCTGCTGGGCGCCCTGGTCGCGTCCGGCCGGTCGCTGGCGGACGCCGGCGCGGTGATGCGTCGCCTGCCGCAGCGCCTGGTGAACATCCCGGACGTGCGCAAGGCGGACCTGCCCGCTGCCGATGCAGTATGGGCGGAGGTGCGCGCGTGTGAGGAGGCGCTCGGCGAGGACGGGCGGGTCGTCGTGCGGGCGAGCGGCACCGAGCCGCTGGTCCGCGTGATGGTGGAGGCGCCCACCGCCGAGGAGTGCACCGGCTGGTGCGACCGCATCGCCGCGGTCGTGGCCCGCGAACTGGGTGAGCCGGCGTCGCCGGACCGAGGGAGGTAGCGGGATGTGCGGGATCATCGGATACGTCGGGGCGCGGCCGTCGCGTGAGCTGATCGTGGCGGGGCTCGAACGCCTCGAGTACCGCGGGTACGACTCCGCCGGGTTCGCCCTGCTGGAGACCCCCGACTCCGGCTTCGCCACCGTGCGCGCGGTCGGCAACCTCGCCCACCTCAAGGCGGCGAGCGCGACCATGAACGGCACGGGGGCCGCCGCCACCACGGGCGTCGGGCACACCCGGTGGGCCACCCACGGGCGCGTCACCGAGGAGAACGCCCACCCGCACGTGTCCTTCGACGGGCGCGTCGCCGTGGTGATGAACGGCATCGTCGAGAACTACGTCGAGCTGCGGCGCGACCTGCAGGGCCAGGGGATCGTGTTCACCAGCGAGACCGACGCCGAGGTGCTGCCGCACCTGATCGCGCGTCACTACGCCGGCGACCTCACCGCCGCGGTGCTGGCCACGCTGCCGCTGCTGTCCGGCCACTACGCCTTCGTCGCGATGCACGCCGACGAGCCCGGGCGCCTGGTGGCCACCCGCCACGAGTGCCCCCTGGTGGTGGGCGTCGGCGACGGCGAGCAGTTCCTCGCCTCGGCGATCCCGGCCTTCCTCAACGAGACCCGCGACGTGATCTACCCCGAGGACGGGGAGGTCGTGGTCGTCGAGCCGGGTGGCGTGCGGGTGCTCAACCGCTTCGGCCAGGACGTGCCGCGCCCCGCGCAGACCGTGGACTGGGACGAGGACGCCGCCGAGAAGGGCGGCTACGAGACCTTCATGCTCAAGGAGATCCACGAGCAGCCGGCCGCCCTGTGGGACACGATCGGCGACCGGCTGCGCACCGACGGCACCGTCGTCCTCGACGGGCTCGGCCTCGACGACGCCGCCCTCGCCCGCGTGGAGCGCGTCCACGTGGTCGCCTGCGGCACCTCGTTCCACGCCGGCCTCGTGGGCCGCTACCTGATCGAGGACTGGGCGCGCGTGCCCGTGCACGCCGAGGTGGCGTCCGAGTACCGCTACCGCACCTGCCTGGCCGGTCCCGGCGACCTCATCATCGGCATCACCCAGAGCGGCGAGACCGCCGACACCCTGGCCGCCATGCGCGTCGCCCGCGAGCGGGGGGCGCACGTGGTGGCGCTGACCAACATCATGGGCTCGCAGGCCACCCGGGACGCCGACGGCGTCATCTACACGCGGGCGGGCCTGGAGATCGGCGTCGCGGCCACCAAGACCCACACCGCCCAGGTGATGGCGCTCGCGCTGCTGGCCCTGAAGCTCGGCCGGCTGCGCTGGGCCCTCACCGAGGCCGGGGTCATCGACCTGGCCGAGGAGCTGCGCCGCCTCCCCGACGCCATCGAGGGCTACCTCGCCTCGGGCGAACCCGCCCGGGTGGCCGAGGTCGCGGGGCGCTACGCCGACCGCGGCTTCTTCCTGTACCTGGGCCGGCACGTCGGCGTGCCGACCTGCTTCGAGGGCGCGCTGAAGCTCAAGGAGATCAGCTACATCCCCACCGAGGCGTACCCCGCCGGCGAGATGAAGCACGGGCCGATCGCGCTGCTGGAGGAGGGGTCGCCGGTGGTCGTGGTGGCCAACGACGGCCACGTGTTCGACAAGGTGGTCTCGAACATCCAGGAGGTCCGCGCCCGGGGCGCCCGCGTGATCGCGGTCGCCACCGAGGGCAACGAGGAGATCGCCGTGCACGTCGACGACGTGCTGTGGGCGCCCAAGACGCCCGCGCTGCTGTCGCCGATCACGGGGATCGTCCCGCTGCAGCTGTTCGCCTACGAGATCGCCAAGCGCCGCGGTCTCAACGTCGACCAGCCGCGCAACCTCGCCAAGACGGTGACGGTCGAGTAGGAGCGGCCGGTGGCCGTCGTCGGGGTCGGCATCGACCTGATCGAGATCGACCGCATCGCGGCCGCCCTGGAGCGGCGCCCGCGCTTTGCCGAGCGCTGCTTCACCGAGGCCGAGGCGGCCTACTGCGCGTCCCGCGCGTTCCCGCCGCAGCACTTCGCCGCGCGGTTCGCGGCCAAGGAGGCGGTGGGCAAGGCGCTGGGCATCGGCATGACCCGCTGGCGCGAGGTGGAGGTCGTCCGCGGGCGGGGCGCCCCCACGCCCGCCCTGCACGGCCGCTACCGTCGCCGCGCGGAGGATCTGGCCGTGGTCCGCATCACGATCTCGCTCACGCACAGCCGCGGCATCGCCGCGGCCGTGGCGGTCGCGGAGGCCTGACCGGCGGCGGGCCCCGGCGCCCGGCGTCGCGCCCGCGCCCTACGATGGGCGGGTGCCGACCGCACGCCCCCGCACGCCCCCGCCCCTGCCGGGGGCGACGCCCCTGTTCACGGCCGCGGCCCTCCGCGAGGCCGACCGCGTCGCCACCGCCCGATACGGCCTGCCCTCTGTGCTGCTGATGGAGCGCGCGGGCCTGGAGAGCGCACGCGCCGTCCTGGACCGCTTCCCCGCCGCGCGGCGGGCCGTCGTGCTGGTGGGGCCGGGCAACAACGGGGGGGACGGCATGGTCGTCGCGCGGCACCTCGCCGAGGCCGGGTGGCGGG
>DATMJR010000099.1:0-2764 GCA_035553775.1 Miltoncostaeaceae bacterium
CCCCAGGCCCGCCCATGCCCGGCGATGGCGCTCGTCCCACGGCGGCGGCGACCCGTCGACCACGATGAGCTCGACCCGCGGGGCGAGCCACCGCAGGTACTCGGTCAGGTCGTCGAGCTCGGCGTCGTCGGTCCAGCGCAGCGGCAGGACGTAGCTGAGCGGGGCCGTCACGCGGGCACGAGCGGCGCGTCCCCGCGCAGGGAGGAGCGCCCGGCATCCCAGGCCGCGATCATCGGCCGCGCGGCCCGCGCGTCGAGCTCCATCAGCGCGGCGGCGCCCCACAGCACGTCCGTGCGCAGCATCGGCTCGTCGCGCGCCAGGCCCGCAGCGAGGTCGTAGGCGGCGATGGCCTCGTGTACGGCGTCCGCCTCGACGTGCTCGTCGAAGAAGAGCACCGCGTCGTCGTCGACCCCGAGCCGCCGCGCGGCGCGCGCGTAGCGCCGGTTGGGCTCGGACGACGTCATCTCGAACACCGCGAGGTGCCCCACGATCGCGCCCCGCAGCCGCCGGTGGAGCCCGCACAGCGACATCAGGTTGACGGTCGCCAGCGTGGTCGCGGGGATGCGGTCGATGTAGGCCCCGTACGCGCTGCGCAGGCCCAGGCCCTCCATCGCCCGCCCGAACAGCGCCGCGTGCATCCGGGTCGGGTCACCGCCCCCGTATTCGTCGGCCTGGATCTCCACCAGGGCCGCCTTGGGCCCGCCGTGCAGGCGCGGGATCGCCCATGAGTGGGGATCAGCCTCCTTGAGCTGGTAGGCCGAGCGGTGGACGAGGAACTCGCGCATGCGCTCCAGATCCGCGTTGCGCTCGATCCAGGTCGACAGCGACGGGCCGTCGTCCTCGCGCACCAGCCGGCGCAGCCGGTCGTCCAGGCGCTCGCGCGGGTCGTCGGCGGGCGGCGGCACGGCCGCGCGCAGCGCGTCCTCGAAAACGCCCTCCAGACGGGCCCGCAACGCCAGCAGCGGCGGCCACCACTCCCAGCGCTCGTCGACGCCCGCGAACCCGCGGTAGTGCAGCTCGTACATCACGTAGAGGCCGAGCTGGAGGTCCTCGTCGGCGAGGGGGTCGGGCGACGGCGGCACCCGCATCTCCACCGGGACCGGAGGCCCGGCGAGGCGGTTCACGAGCATCTCGGTGAGCCGTCCCCGGGGCGCCGGCAGCGGAGGGCCGGGCGGATGGGCCGGGGGCCGGGCGTCGGGCCCGTGCGCCGCGGACGGCAGCGGGACGGCGGAGGAACTCATGCGCCCGCCTCGGCGAGGGGACGGGCGCCGACGGGTCGGATCGGCATGCCGCGAAGGTTCCCCTCCGCGGGAGTCGGCGAAACGGGGGACCGCGGGCGGCCTCCCGCTACGGCTCGCGGTACCGGGCCTCCGCCGCGCAGTAGAGCGCGAACGCGATCAGGCCCGCGGCGACCAGGCCCAGCATCGGCCGGCCGTAGGGCTCGCGGACCAGCCGTGCGAGGGCGCCGTCCAGCCCGACGGCCTCCGAGGCGTCGAACTCGATCGCCGCCTTGGCGAGGAACAGGGCGACCAGGCCCATCACGGCCCCGCGCGCAACGTGACCCACGAGGCCCAGCCGTTCCACGAGCGGCCGCGCGGTGCCGCGCACCCGCATCCCCTCCATGAACGACCGCCGCACGCCCTTGACCACCTGCCAGACGCCGATCCCCAGCACGACGGCCGCCGCCACCAGCACCAGCGCCCGGCCGCCCGTCCATCCGAACACGCCCGCGGTCGCGGTGCGCGGCTCGGTGCCGCCACCGCCGCCGGCGCCGATCACCAGGCGCAGCGCGAGCACGGCGAAGGCGACGGCCACCAGTCCGCGGGCGACGTTCGCCAGCCGCGCGAGCGTGCCCTTCGCGTCGTCGCCGTCGTGCTCGCGGTCGGCCCACGCCTGCACGAACCGCCACAGGGCGTAGGCGAGCAGCCCGGCCGCGACGGCGGCCAGCAGCACCCGGCCGAGCCCGTTCTGGGCGACGGTGCGGAAGGCGCCCTCCTGGTCGGTGACGCGCCCTCCGACGCCGAGCGCCACCCCCAGCGCGAGGACCCCGATGAGCGCGTAGGGGACCCCGTGCGCCACCATGCCCGCGCGCGCCACCGCGCGCGCGTCCCGCCGGTCCGCGACCCGGTCGACCCGCGCCGCCGCGCCCCCGCTGCCCACCATCCGCCTCCCGTCCGGCCGCCGCCTGGCCCGCGCCGTTCCCCCGCCCCGGGCCGGCCAAACGGACGACGCGCGTGCCGCCGGGCCCTACCGGTACGCGAGCCGGTTCACCCGCTCGATCAGCACCGTGCGCACCGCCACGCGCGAGCGCCGGGTCTCGGCACGGCGGCCCGGCGCCCGCCGCACGGTGATGCGGTCGCCCGTGAGGAGGTTGGTGGAGGTGGAGCGCTCGGCGCCGGTGAGCCGGTCGGTGGTCACGACGTCGACCCCGATCAGGCGCGTCGAGAGGGCGCCCTCCGGGCGGAGGCGGAACCGCTGCGAGGTGATCTCGCGGGACCCGTACTGCTGCTCGACGATCACGACGCGGCGCTGCACCCGCACCGTGACCGGGGTGCGCACGGACCCGAACAGGGCGCCGCCGCAGCGGGTGCACAGCAGCACCCGCCGGCCCTCGCCGATCTGGACGTACCCGCCGTCCGAGCGCGCCTTCAGCACGACCAGGCGCCGGGCGAGCGGGGGCGCCTCGGCGCCGGGGCGGGCGGCGGGCGCGCGCCGCACCAGCACCAGCACGAGATCGGGTCGGGCGTCCCCGCCGATGTCGGCG
>DATMJR010000100.1:0-9227 GCA_035553775.1 Miltoncostaeaceae bacterium
CCCCCAGCTGGAGACGGCGCCCATCGGCCGGTCGGCGGCCGGGGGCGCCTGACCGGCGGCCGGGACGGCCCCGGCCGCGAGCACGGCCAGGGCGAGGAGGAGGGGGCGGCGGGAGGCCATCGGCGTGGCATCATCCCCGCCGCCCCGGCGGACATCAACGCGGCGCGGTGCGCCGCGGGCCCTCACTGCTCGCGATACGCCTCGATCAGCACCTCGGCCACCTCGGGCCGGGTGAACTCGACCGGCGGCACCTCGCCCCGCCCGAGCATCTCGCGCACCTTGGTGCCGCTCAGGAACACGCGCTCCTCGGGCGTCGAGGGGGAGGTCTTGCTGGTCGCCATCTGGCCCGTCTTCAGGCACCAGAACGAGTGCTCGAAGAACTCGGGCTGGATGGCCAGCTCGTCACGCGTGACGTCGTCGAAGACGCGGTGCGCGTCGTACGTGCCGTAGTAGTTGCCCACGCCGGCGTGGTCCCGGCCCACGATGAAGCGGGTGCAGCCGTAGTTCTGCCGCATGATCGCGTGGAGGATCGCCTCGGCGGGCCCCGCGTAGCGCATGGCGGCCGGCAGCACGCCCAGCACCACCCGGTCGGCCGGGTAGTAGCCGGCCATCAGCACCTCGTAGCAGCGCATGCGCACGTCGGCGGGGATGTCGTCGCTCTTGGTCTCGCCCACCAGCGGGTGGAGGAAGAGCCCGTCGACGGTCTCGAGGGCGACCTTGGTGATGTACTCGTGCGCGCGGTGGATGGGGTTGCGCGTCTGGAACCCCACCACCGAGCGCCAGCCGAGCTCGTCGAACCGCGCCCGCGCGGCCCGCGGGTCGAGCAGGTAGGGGGCCGCGGCCGGGTCGAGCGGCATCCGGCGCGCCACCCGGACCGGGCCGGCCAGCGCCGTGCGCCCGTGCTGCAGCAGGTTGGCGACCCCAGGATGGGCGGTGTCGTCGGTGCGGAAGACCTGACGGGCCTCGCGCATCGGGTCGAGCTCGAACACCTCGGTGACGTCGATGACGCCGAGGAGGTTCCCCTCGGCGTCCTGCAGCTCCACGCGGTCGGCCCCGCGCGCGGCGGCCAGCTCGTCGTCGGGCACGCCGAGGGTGATCGGGATCGACCAGGCGAGGCCGCCGGGGAGACGCATCGTGTCGATGACCGCGTCGTACTCCTCGCGGCCCATGAAGCCCTCGAGCGGCGACATGGCGCCGACCGCGATCAGGTCGAGGTCGGCCTGCTGACGGGCCGACAGGGTCACGCGGGGCAGCCCGGCGGGCTGCAGGGAGTCGTCGAGCCGGTCGACCAGGGCGCCGCCGTGCGGCGCGATGGGACCGGGGATCGTTCCGACGCTCAAATCCCCGCTCCGTCCACGTTCTCCTCCAGGGAGGACTTCAGAGTGTCGGCGCGCAGGCCGAGCCGTAGCGTCTCCAGCGGAATCACCTCGTCAGGGGGGATGTTGCCCAGGTTCACGTTGGGCCCGAAGTTCTTGATGAACCACACCTGCTGCGCCTTCTGGGGCGCCTCGAACAGCAGCCGGTTGGGGTCGACCGCGTGGACGATCTCGTCGATGAGCCCCATCCGGACCTCGCCGGAGCCGCGGTAGATCCCGGCGGTGCCGCTCTCGCGGGCCTCCGTGATCACCTTCCAGGCCCCCGCGCGCAGCTCGGCCTCGATCATCTGCACCCACTTGTAGGGCGCGATCACCACGTCCAGGTCCTTCGAGCCGACCTCGCTGAGCACGACGAAGTCCTGGGCGAGCCGGCGGATGAACTCCAGCTTGCGCTCGTGCGGCAGCGAGATGGTGCCGTCGGACACCTCCACGTGGGTCAGCCCCAGGTCGACGACCCAGGACCGCCACCGGTCGAACTTCTGCTGGGCCACGCAGACCTCGAAGAACGTGCCGCCCAGGACCACCGGGATGTCGGCCTCGCGCAGCAGCGCCAGCTTCTCCGGCAGGTTCGCCGAGATGTAGGCGGTGCCCCAGCCCAGCTTGACGATGTCCACGTACTCGCCGCCGACCTCCAGCATGTCGTGCAGCTCCCTCAGCGACATGCCCTTGTCGATCACGTGCGTGACGCCGGCCTGCCGCGGCTTGGGCGGGCGGCCGGGCACGGACAGGAAGTCGGGCGCGGTCATTGTCCTGGCGGTGGTCACTGGCCTCCTCGTCGTCAGCGCGCCGCGGCCGCCGCGGAGCGACCCGCGGTCAGCCCGAACACGACCGTGTCCAGCAGTGAGTTGCCCATCAGGCGGTTGGTGCCGTGCACGCCGCCGGTGATCTCCCCGGCGGCGAACACCCCGGGCAGCGTGGTGCCGGCGTCCTCGTCGATGGCGAGGCCGCCGTTGCGGTAGTGCAGCACCGGGTACACCAGCACGCGTTCCCGGGTGATGTCGACGCCCGCCTTCGCGTAGCGGTTGTGCACGTACGCCAGGCGGCGGGCCGTGAACCCCGCGCCGTGGGTGCGGTCGATCGCCGGGGTGTCGAGCCACACCCCCGGCCGCCCGTCGGGGGCCGCGTCCCCGCGCCCCTCCTCGACCGCGCGCGTGATCGCGTCGGCGACGACGTCGCGGGGCGCGAGCTCGTCCACGAACCGGTCACCGTCGCGGTCGTGCAGGGTGGCGCCGTAGGCGCGGGTGGTCTCGGGCAGCGCGTAGCCCGAGAGCGCGGCGGGCCACACCGACCCCGTCGGGTGCCGCTGCCACGAGTCCACGTGGACCGCCCGCGCGCCCAGGTCGATGGCCAGCCGCAGCACCTCGGGGGTCGCGTCCGGGTGGTTCGTGCTGCCCACCCCCAGCGCCTGGGCCTCGCCGCGCAGGCCGCCGCCGGCGGCGAGGACCACCGCGCCCGCGTCGACCACCCTGTCGGGCGCCGGCGCGGCCGGCGCGGCGCCGTGCGCGTCGCGGGTCCGCAGGCGCCAGCCGTTCGCGCCGGGCTCCATCGACCGCAGCGCCGTCGACTCCCACACCGTCACGTCCGCGTCGTGGACCGCGCGGCGCAGGGAGCGCACCATCTCCGCGCCGGTGCGCTCGCCCGCCTGCAGCAGGCGGGGTCGCGACGCGCCGCCGCACCGCAGGATCCGCAGCGCGCCGTCGTCACGGCTGAACTCGACGCCGATGCGCTCGAGGAAGGCGACCGCGGCAGGCCCCTCGGCGGTGAGCTTGCGCGCCAGCTCGGGACGCGCCGCGCGGTGGCCGGCGGCGAAGGTGTCGGCGAAATGGGACTCGGGGGTGTCGTCGGGGCCCACCGCCGCCTGGATGCCGCCCTGCGCCCGGCCGGTGTTGGAGGCGCCGAGGGCGGACTTGGTGACGACGAGGACGGAGGCGCCGACCCGGGCGGCCGCCCATGCGGCGCTCATGCCGGCGCCGCCCGAGCCCACGACGACCACGTCGAATCGCGCGTCGGGACGATGGCTCACCACGCGAGGCTACCGAAAGACCGGCATCGCTGCCATAAGCGAGGGTTATCCGAGGGAGGGCTCGGCGTTCGCGGCCGGCGCCGCCTCCGGCGCCCCGAGCTGCGCGTGCGCGAACGCGATGAACGCGCGCGCCGCCCGGCGCGTGGTGCGCCCCGCGTGGCGGACGAGCCAGAACTGCCGCGCGAGGCCCGCGCCCTCCAGCCGCAGCGCCACCAGGCTGCCGTCGGCCACCTCGCGCTCCACCGCCAGCCGGGAGATCACCGTGATCCCCAGGCCGTCCAGCACGGCCGCCTTCACGGACTGCTGCAGGCCGAGCTCCATCGCCACCGTCAGGTCGCGGTCGCGCAGCCCGGCGTCGCGCAGGGCCTGCTCCACGACCGCCCGGACCCCCGACCCCTCCTGCTGCAGCAGCATCGGCTCGGCCGCCAGCTCCTCGAGCGTCAGCGCCGCGCGCCCGGCGAGCGGGTGGCCGGGGGCGACGATCGCCACCAGCTCGTCGCGCATGAAGGGCTCGAACACGAGGCCCCGCTGGGGGCGCTGGGCCCCGACCACGCCGAGCTCCAGGCCGTCGTCGAGGACGCGCTCGCAGACGGTCTGCGTGTCCAGCACGACCAGGCTGATCCGCACCGCCGGGTGCTCGGCGGCGAACCGGCCCAGCAGACGCGGGAGCACCAGCTCCCCGGGCCCCGTGGACGATCCCAGCACGAGCCGCCCGGCGATGCGCGCGCCCAGCTCCTGCATCTCGCGCTCGAACTCCTGCTCCAGCCCGATCATCCGGCGCGCGTAGCGGTAGGCGACCTCCCCGGCCTCGGTCAGGGCGACCCTCCGCCCGCTGCGGTCGAGCAGGCGCTGCCCGACGCTGTCCTCGAGGGCGCGGATCTGGAACGAGACGGCGGGCTGGCTGATCTCCAGCTCGTCGGCGGCGAGGGAGAACGATCCCTTGTCGACGACGGTCCGGAAGGTGTGCAGGTGCCGGAGGTCCATGCCCGCGCGGGAGCCTACCGGCTCGCCCCGGGCGGCCCCTCCAGCAGGTCGGGTGTGAGCCCCCGCACCGAGGTCAGCACCAGGTCGGCGGCCGCGACCGCGGCCGGGTCCGGCGGGTACGCGCGGTCGGGGATCGCGACGACGCGCATGCCGGCGGCCGCGGCGGCGCGCAGGCCCGCGGTCGAATCCTCGACCGCCGCGCAGCGGGCGGGCTCCACCCCCAGGCGCCGCGCGGCCTCGTGGTGGACGTCCGGCGCCGGCTTCCCGCGGGTCACCTCCTCGGAGGCGACCCACGTGCGGACGTACGGGGCGAGCCCGGCGAGCTCGAGCACCAGGCCGATCAGCGCCCGGTCGGACGACGAGGCCACGGCGAGCGGGAAGCGCCCCGCCATCCGCCGCACCGCGGCGGCGGCGCCCGGCACGAGCGGCAGCGCCCGGCGGTACCGCGCCGACAGGCGGGCGACGACCTCGTCGCGGATCGCCTCGGGGGCGAGCGGGACGCCCAGCGCACGGTGCATGTGTGCCGTCCACCCGGGCGTGCTCATCCCCATCATTTCCCGGTGGGCGCCGGGCGTCCACCGCGCCCCGGTCTCGTGGGCGAGCTCGCGGCGGACGTCGTCCCAGAGCTCCTCGCTCTGCAGGAGGACCCCGTCCATGTCGAACACCACCGCCGCGACCGGCGGGCGCCCCCCGGCGCTCATGCGGCGAGCACGAACGACAGGAAGAAGCCCGCGGCCGTGGCGAACGCGTTCAGCGGGCGTCCCTCCGTGTAGGCCTCCGGCATGAGCGTGTCGGCCAGGGACGCGAGCACGGCGCCGCCGGCGAACCCGAGCGCCACGGCGAGCACCTCCGCGTCGAGCGCGCCGCCCAGGGCGCGGCCGCCCACCACGGCCGCCGCCAGGACGGCGGCGCACAGCAGCCAGACCCCCATCACGCCGGCGGCCGAGCGCCCGCCCTCGCGCATCGCCACCGCGCCGACCATGGCCTCGGGCAGGTTCGAGGCGAAGATCGCGACCAGCAGCGCCAGGGACGCGCCCTCGACCAGCGAGACGCCCAGGGCGAGGTTCTCGGGCACGCCGTCCAGCGTGACCGCTGCCAGCAGCGCCCAGCCGATCCCCTGGGAGGGCCCGTCGCCCGCGGCGGCCACCTCGCGTTGCCCGGGGCCGCTGCGGCCGGTCACGTACCGATCGAGCGCCGTGTCGGCCGCGACGAATGCGGCCGCGCCCGCGAGGAGCCCGATCCCCGCGTGGGAGATGCTCGCGAGCTCCACCGCGCCGCCGAACAGCTCGAACGCCAGGGCCGAGATCAGCGCCCCGCTGGCGAAGGCCAGCAGCACCCCGGTCACCTGCCGCGGCGGGTGACGCCACAGGACGCCCGCCAGCGCCCCGAGCACGAGCGCGCTCGACGCCGCCACCCCGTACAGGACCGCGTCCCACACCGGCACCCTCCCTACCCGCTCCTCCGGGCGCGCCACCGCCCGGTCCATCACACTCACCGCGGATCCCCTCCGATCGGCGGCCGCCGTGATCGACCTCAGCGGGTTGTCGTCCTCCCCCCCGCGCGTCCGGCTCGCGGAGGCCGTGCTGGGCGTCGTCCACGCGATCGTCGCCGCCCGCATCGTGCGGGGCACCGCCGACGCCGGCGTCGCGGTGGCGGACGTGGTGCAGGCCGCGGTCGCCGACGCCGATGCCGGCGCCCTGCTCGACGCCGCGGTCGAGACCGCGGCGCGCGCGCCGGATCGCGTCTGGGCCGCATCCGAGCCGGGGGGCGCACGCACCGCCCACCTGGCCCGGTGCCATCAGGTGCGCGAGACGCTCGGACTGCTGGCGCTGGGCGGGGCGCTCGCGGGCGACGGTCCGGAGCGGCACGTCCTCCCGGGCTGGGGGCCGTGCACCTGGCGCGCGGTGTCCGTGCTTGCCGCCGGCGCCGACCCGCGCGACCGCCCGTGGGAGGCGGCCGTCGCGCGCCTGCCGCTCGCGGATCTGGGCGCGCGGGCACCCGCGCGGCTGCGCGGCCTCACCGCCCCCCGGGCGCTGGAGGTCCCGGCGCGGCGGCTGCTCGCGGCCGAGGCGGGGCGGCAGGACCTGCGCGACGCCCTGCTGACCACGGCCGGCCGGCTCGCGGGCGCCCTCGACCGCGGCGTCCACGACGGCGCGGCGGCGCTCCGCGACGATTGCGAGCGCCTCACCTCCCGCATCGCGGTCATGGACGGGATGATCGCGCGGCTCTGGGAGGCGGGCGCCGCCGCGGGCGAGGACCTCGTGCCCGGCGCTTGACGGGACCGCGGCGGCCGTGCGAGCGTCCGCTCGTCGTATATGACGATCCGCCTCCTCCACACCTCCGTCACGGCCGCCGGGGCCTAGTCCCGCCGGCCCCGGGCCTCGTCCCGGGCGCCGGCGACCACGCCCGCCCGTGACCATGTGGAGGTACCGACATGACCGACCCCACCCGGGGTCCGGGGACGCCGCCCGGCGCGTCCCGTGAGCTGCACGGCGTCCGGCCGCCGGACGCCGCCATCGCCCGCGTCCTCGCCGCCCACGGGGCGCGCTGGCTCGTCGCCGTCCCCGGGGAGGCACCGCGCCTGGTCGCCGCGCGCGCCCGCCTGCGCGACGCACCCGAGACCCGGCCCGTCACCGGGGACTGGGTCGCCCTGGACGCGGCCGGAGCCATCGCGGGCGTGTTCGCCCGCGAGGGCGTCGTCATACGGCGCCGGGCCGGACGGGCCACCCAGGCCCAGGTGCTCGCCGCCAACGTGGACATCGCGCTGGTCGCGGAGCCGCTGCCGGCACCCAACGTCCGCCGGATCGAGCGCTTCATCGCCCTCGCCGCCGCGGGCGGCGTGCGCCCGCTCGTCGTGCTCAGCAAGGCCGACCGTGCCACGGGTCCCGGTGCCGGCGACACCGTGCGCCGTGCGGGCGCGGAGGTCCTGCCCGTGTCCGCGCACACCGGGGAGGGACTCGACCGCCTCGCGCGGGCGGTGCGGGGGAACACCTCCGTCCTGCTCGGCCCCTCCGGCGCCGGCAAGTCGACGCTGCTCAACGCCCTCGTGGGTGCCGAGCGGGCCCGGACCGGTGCGGTCCGCGCCGTGGACGATCGGGGCCGGCACACCACGGTGACCCGTGAGCTGGTGCCCCTGCCGGGCGGAGGTGCCCTGATCGACACCCCCGGCCTGCGCGAGGTGGGCGTGTGGGACGACGCCGGCGCGGGCTTCGGCGACATCGAGGAGCTCGCGGCGCGGTGCCGCTTCCGCGACTGCGCCCACGAGACGGAGCCCGGGTGCGCGGTGCGCGACGCGGTCGATCCGGCGCGCCTGGACGCCTGGCGCACGCTGCGGCGCGAGGGCGCCTGGATCGAGGACCGGCGCGCCGCGGCCCGCGCACGGGAGGCCCGCGGCCGCGAGTGGGCGCGGGCGCGTCGCCGGCAGCGGTAGCGGCGGGTCAGCCCCGGAGCGCGGCGGGCGCCACCGCCGCGCTCCGGCCCGCGCGGCCCGCGACGAGCAGGGCGCCCAGCATGAGCGCCGCGGCGACGGCGAAGGTGACGCGCATGCCCATGGCGACGTCGCCCGGCGGGGCGGAGCCCGGCTGCGTCGTGCCCGCCGCGCGGGCGAAGATCGTCCCCATCAGGGCGGCGCCCGTGATCAGGCCGAGGTTGCGGGACAGGGTGAGCAGACCCGACGTGACGCCGCGCCGCTCGGCGGGGGCGCCGCCCATCACCGCGGCGTTGTTGGCCGTCTGGACCAGCGCGTACCCCAGTGTCAGGACGACGATGGGCACAACGTAGCCGGGCACCCCCGCCGTCACGGGGACCACTGCGAGCCCGGCGGCGCCCGCCGCCATGCCGAGGAGCCCGCCCCGGGTGACCCGTGCCGCCCCGGCGCGGTCGGCGAGGCGGCCCGCGGGGACCCCCGCGAGCGCGACCACGGCCGGCCCGGCGGACATCACCAGGCCCACGAGCGCCGGACCGAGCCCGAGCGCGCGCGCCAGGTGGAACGGCCCCACGACGAGGGTCGCCATCATCACCGTGGAGACCAGGGCGCTGGTGGCGAGGCCCGTCGCGAGCCCCGGGGCGCGCAGCATCGCCGCGCCCACGAGGGGATCCGCACTGCGGCGCTCGGCGCGCGCGAACAGGGCGGCCGCCGCGAGGGCGACCAGCACCAGACCGGCGCTGAGCGCTCCGGTGCCCCCGCTCCCGGCCGTCATCGCGAGCGCATACGCGCCCAGGGCGACGGCCAGCAGGAGCGTCCCGGCGAGGTCGATCCGCCGCCGGCCGGCCGGCGCGGCCCCGTCGGCGGGCAGGTGACGTTGCACCAGCCGCAGCGCCACCAGCGCCAGGGGCACGTTGAGCAGGAAGGCCGCCCTCCACCCCGGGCCGGCGGTGAGCACCCCGCCCAGGGACGGGCCCAGGGCGGTGCCGATCGCGGACGTGCTGCCCAGCAGCCCCATCGCGCTGCCCGTGCGGGCCGCCGGCACGGCGTCGGCCACGAAGGCGAGCGTGAGCGCCATCATGGAGGCCGCCCCGAGTCCCTGCACCGCGCGCGCGGCCACGAGGGCCCACAGGGTGGGGGCCGCCGCGCACAGCGCGGACCCCAGGGCGAAGGTCGCGATGCCGCCCGCGAGCAACCGGCGCCGGCCGACGAGGTCCCCGAGCCGGCCGGCACCCACGACCAGCGTGGTGACCGCGAGCAGGTACGCGAGGACGACCCACTGCACCTGGCCGAACGAGGCGCCGAGGTCGCGCTCCAGCGTGGGGAGCGTGACGTTGGCGACGCTCGTCCCCAGCGACGACAGCAGCATCGCGAGCGCGAGGCCGGCGAGCGCCGCGCGCGGGGACGGGGACGTCGGGGA